>JAIMAT010000002.1 GCA_023511835.1 Bacillota bacterium
TCCTCGATGGGTTTTGCCTGCTGCAAACCATCGTAGCCCGGGCCTTCCCGCTTTTACAGCAGCCTCAGGACATCATCGAGTGGAGGCGGCGTTCAGCGACCCGTTCGGAAACCAGTTCGTGCTGGTGCAGCCACTGTAAGTTTTGGCACCTATTGAAGGCCCCGGTAGGAGCGGTCTGCGCCTGCTCTGGACAGCCCAGTGAAGAGGGGTGTCGCGGGAGCGTGGCTGGCACATCCTTCCGACGCCGCGGCCCCGCATGCATAGCGCACCGGTCCCGGGCCCCACGCTACCTCCGTTGGAGGCGATGGAGGTGGCGTTCAAAGGTGGTGGACCGGAGAAGGTGACGGCTCAGGCGAGGGGGGCTGGCGGCCGGCTGAGGGCGAACGCGGAGACGGAGCCCGGGGGATCCCCCGGTGCGGCGCCGGCTCCCGGCCCGGCCCCCGCGCCCGACGGGACGACGGTGGTCGGCGCCGTCCAGGCGCTGGGTACGCCCCAGCCGCCGCGTCCGGGGCCCGGGCCGGCGCCGTCCGAGATCCACGTCCTGACCATCATCGGGCAGGTGGAGGGGCACCAGATCCTCCCCAGCCAGAACAAGACGACCAAGTACGAGCACGTCATCCCCGAACTCTTCGCCGTCGAGCAGAATCCGGAGATCAAGGGGCTCCTCATCCTCCTCAACACGGTGGGCGGCGACGTGGAGGCGGGGCTGGCCATTGCGGAAGCGATCCGCAGCCTCTCCAAGCCGACGGCGACGGTGGTACTGGGCGGCGGCCACTCCATCGGCGTACCCATCGCCGTCAGCGCCAAGCGGAGCTTTATCACCAGCACGGCCACCATGACCGTCCACCCGGTGCGCCTGACGGGTATGGTCATCGGCGTCCCCCAGGCGTACGAGTATCTGAACAAGATGCAGGACCGGGTGATCAAGTTCGTCGTCGAGAACTCGCGCATCAGCGAGAAACGCTTCCGGGAGTTGATGTTCAGCACCGGCGAGCTGGCGCAGGACGTGGGCACCATCCTGGTCGGCCGCGAGGCCGTGGAGGAGGGGCTCATCCAGGCCGAGGGCGGCATCGCCGACGCCTACCGGGCGCTGCGCGAGATGATCGCGGGAGGCGGGGTGTGATGCTCTGGACCATCGCCCCGCCGGAGATGGTCTGGGGAGAGGGGTGGAGCCAGGCGGCGGGGCTTCCTTCCTACGAGGAAGTCCAGGTGGACGGGCGCCGGCTGCTGGTGGAGCGGGGCCGGGACGGGCGCCGCCGCGTGGTCCGCCTGCTCTCGACAGAGCCGGCGGACTTCCTCGACGCGCGCTTCCAGCCGGGGGCGCCGTTCCCGGAAGGGGGTCCCAGGCGAGCGATATAATGGTCGGGACTTCCTCACAGGAAGGGTGTTCCGACCTCGATGCCGCTCTGGGAGGCGCTGGTCCTCGGCCTGGTGCAGGGGCTGACCGAGTTCTTGCCGGTCTCCAGCTCCGGTCACCTGACGCTGGTGCAACACCTGATGGGCCTGCGGGGCCAGGGCTCGCTGGCCTTCGACGTCCTGCTCCACCTGGGTACCTTCCTGGCCGTCCTTCTCTATTTCGCGCGCGACGTCGCCGCCCTGGTGGCGGGTTTCTTCGGCGGGCTGGCGGCGCTCCCGGCCCGGAGAAAAACCTGGACCACGCTCTGGCGCGAGGCGGACTTCCGGACGGCGATCCTGATTCTGGTGGGGAGCGTACCCAGCGGGCTGATGGGTCTTCTGCTGCAGCCCTTTTTCGAGTCGCTCTACGACTCGCTGGTGGCGGTGGCGGTGGGCTGGCTGATCACCGCCGTCCTGCTCTGGCAGGTCGACCGGCTCGGCCATCGCGGCCGGCGCGCGGGCGAGAGCGGTGCCGGGGCGGCGCTCTGGACGGGCTTCATGCAGGGGGTGGCCATCGCGCCCGGCATCTCGCGCTCCGGCGCGACGGTGGCGGGAGCGCTGATGGCCGGCATGGGCCGTTACGAGGCGGCGCGCTTCTCCTTCCTGCTGGCCCTGCCGGCCATTCTGGGCGCGGCGCTGGTGGAGCTGCGCCACGTGGGCGGCTTCGCCGGGAGCGCGCCGCTGGCGGCCGGCTTCGCGGCGGCGACGCTCTCGGGGATGGTGGCCATCCGCTGGCTGATCCAGGCGCTGACCCGGGGCAGCCTGAAACCCTTCGCGCTCTACTGCGCGCTGCTGGGCGCCGCCGTCCTCGCCTGGCAGTTGCTGTGAGCGGAGCGGCAGGCCGGCCGGCGCGGAAGGCGGGTCCTCCGGCCCGGCGCGGGAAGGTGGGGAAGGCGGGCATGGAGCGAGGCGCAGGTTCGGCCCGCTCGCCGCGCAGGGCGCGGGCCGGACGCACGGCGCGGCCGCCGCTTCCGGAGCCGCTCCGGCGGGAGCTGGCGGCGGTGGTGGTGGCTGCACTCGCCGCCCTGCTGGGGGGGGCGCTGGCGGGTGCGCCCATGGGCCCGGCCGGGCAGGGCGCCCGCTTGGCGCTGCGGGCGCTCTTCGGCCTGGTCGCCTGGGCGGCACCCCTGGCGCTGGCGGCGGTGGCGGTGGCGCTCCTGCGTTCCGCGCCGCCGCCGAGCGGTCGCAGCCGGGCGGCGGGCGCGGCGCTCCTGGTGGCGGACCTGGCCGGCTGGGCCGCCTTCGCCCGCCCGGCCGGCTGGGAGGCAGCGCTGCGGGGCGAGGCGGCGGGCGGCCTCCTGGGTACGGCGCTCCGGGCCGGCCTGGCCGCCGCCGTCGGCCGCTTCGGCGCGCTGGTCCTCCTGGCGGCGCTCGGTCTGGCGGGTCTCCTCCTCCTCAGCGCCAGCCCGCTGACGCTCTGGATGGCGCGGGTGACGAGACCGCTGAAGGCCCTCCTGGGACCCGTGCGAGAGGCGCTGGAGGACTTCCTCTTCGAGGAGGAGGCGGCCGGAGGAGGGGAGGAGGGCGGCGCCAGGGCGGAAGGTCCGGATGGCCCCGGCCGCGGGGCAAGGGCGCGTGCCGGAGCTGCCGCCGGGGCGGGGAGCGGGCAGGGAGAGACGACCTCGGGGGCGGAGGGCGCGGGGCTCCTCCATGGCGATGGCGGCGAGGGCGCGGCCGCGGCCTCCCTTGAGCCGCGCGCGCCCGACCCGGCCGGGGCGGAGGAACGGCGGGTGGCGGCCGAGGCCGCCGGCAGCGCGGCGGGCCCCGCCCGAGCGGAGGCGGCGGATCCGCCCGTCCCGCCGCGCATGCCCATGAGCACCCCGCCCGACGAACCGGGTGGCGGGGGCGGCCAGGCCGTGCGCGGCGCCGGGCGGCGGGTGCGCGGCGGCGCCGGCAGGGAGGAGGGCGGGGTCCAGCTTCCTCCGCTCGACCTCCTCAACCGGCCGGCGCCGGCGCGGGTGCCGGCCGAGCGCGAGGAAGACCTGCGGCGCGAGGCGGCGCTCCTGGAGTCGACGCTGCGCAGCTTCGGCATCGAGACGACGCTGGCCGGCGTCTTCCGCGGCCCGGCGGTGACGCGCTTCGAGCTGCAGCCGGCGCCGGGCGTGAAGGTGGCGCGCATCGTCGCCCTGGCCGACGACATCGCCCTCGCCCTGGCCGCGCCCGAGGTGCGGGTGGTGGCGCCCGTGCCGGGCAAGTCGGTGCTGGGCATCGAGGTGCCCAACAAGCACGTGACGCCGGTGACGCTGCGCGAGGTGCTGGAGTCGCCGGCTTTCCAGGGCTCGCGCTCGCGGCTGACGGTGGCTGTGGGCAAGGACATCGGCGGACGCCCCATCGTCGCCACGCTGGACGACATGCTGCACGTGCTCATCGCCGGCGCCACCGGCTCGGGCAAGAGCGTCTGCATCAACACCCTGATCACCAGCCTGCTTTTCAAGGCGCGCCCGCGGGACGTGCGCCTCCTGCTCATCGATCCCAAGCGGGTGGAGCTGAACGTCTACGAGGGCCTGCCCCACCTGCTGGCGCCGGTGGTGACCGATCCCAAGAAGGCGGCCGGAGTGATGCGCTGGCTGGTCCGCGAGATGGAGCGGCGCTACGAGCTCTTCGCCGAATGGCGCGTGCGGGACATCGACCGCTTCAACCAGGCGGTGCTGCGCGACGGCAGCCCGGCGCTCCCCTACATCGTGGTGGTGGTGGACGAGCTGGCGGACATGATGATGGTGGCGCCGCGCGAGATCGAGGAGTCGATCCAGCGCCTGGCCCAGATGGCGCGGGCGGCCGGCATCCACCTGCTGCTGGCCACGCAGCGGCCCAGCGTCGACGTGATCACGGGCGTCATCAAGGCCAACATCCCTTCGCGCATCGCCTTCGCCGTCAGCTCGCAGGTGGACTCGCGCACCATCCTGGACATGGCCGGGGCGGAGAAGCTGCTGGGCAAGGGCGACATGCTCTTCTACCCCATGGGCGCGGCCAAGCCGGTGCGCGCCCAGGGCGCCTACGTCTCCGAGCGCGAGCTGGAGCGCGTCCTGACCTTCCTCCGCGACCAGGCGGAGCCGGAGTATCTGCTGGACGTGGCCGGCCCACTGGACGAGGACGAGGAAGCAGGCGACGACCAGGACGACCCGCTCCTGCCCGAGGCCATCCGCGTGGTGGTGGAGAACCGCCAGGCGTCGGTCTCCATCCTGCAGAGGCGGCTGCGCGTAGGCTACACGCGCGCCGGCCGCCTCATCGACATGATGGAGCGGCGCGGCATCGTGGGCCCCTACCAGGGCCCCAAGCCGCGCGAGGTGCTGATGACGCAGGAGACGTACGCCCGCCTCTACGGTGCGGGCGGCCGCGCGGACGAGCCGGGCGGGCCGCCCTTCGCCGGTCCTCCTTCCTCCAGCCCTGGGAAGGGTTGAACAGAGAGCACCCCGGCGCCCTCCGCATACTACGACCGTCACTCGTTGCCGGGCAGGCCAGCCACGCCCGGCGGAAGGGAGGCGGTCGTATGCGTTTCCAAGCCAGGCCCCTGCGGCTCGGCCTCGCCGTCCTGACCGTGGCGGCACTTCTGCTGGGAGCGGGCTGCGCCGGCGGGCGGACCGCCCGCAAGGCGCCTGCCCAGCCGAAGAGCGGGCGCCCCGCGACCTCGGCGACGCTTCCCGGCCAGCGGGGCACCGCGGCAGGGCGCCACACGGGCCCGCTCCGCGTGCTCGCCTTCTACGACGACCAGTACGAGAAGCCGCGCGGGCAGGTCCTCTCCCTGGTGCGCCAGAACCGGGACCTGATCTCCTACCTGGCGCCTTTCTGGTACAAGGTGAACGCCGACGGTAGCCTCGTCGACATGAGCGAGGCGGACCTGAAGAAGTTCGCCCGCGACAACAAGATTCAGCTGCAGCCGCTCTTCACCAACGCCGGAGGGAACGACGCCGTCCTGCTGGACCCGTCAGCCCGCGCCAGGGCCGTGGAGAACATCGTGGCCGCGGTGCAGAAGAACGGCTACGCCGGGGCGAGCGTCGACTTCCAGCTGCTCGAACCGCCCTCGCGGGCGGGCCTCAGCGCTTTCGTGGCGGCGCTCAGCCAGCGGCTGCACGCGCTGGGCAAGGTGGTGACGGTGGACGTCATCCCCCGGCTCAGCTCGAACGGCCCCAGGAGCGCCTACGACTACGCGGCGCTGGGCAAGAGCGCCGACCAGGTCGTGCTGATGACCTACGACCGGCACAGCGAGGGCTCGCCGCCGGGCTCGGTGGCGCCGCTGGCCTGGGTGGACGCGGCGGTGCGCGAGGCGCTGACCATGATCCCGCCCGACAAGATCATCCTGGGGCTGGCTGCCTACGGCTACGACTGGCCGTCGGGAAGCACCCAGGCGCGCTCCATCCCGCTCAAGAACATCCCCAAGGGGCCGCATATCCGCCGGACGCCGGCCGGCGTCCCCTACTACACGTACACCGCGGCCGACGGGACGCTCCACGAGGTCTGGTTCGAGGACCCCACGTCCATCGTCAAGAAGATCCAGATCGCCAAGCGCTACGGCCTCCACGGGCTGGCCGTCTGGCGGGTCGGCTACGAGACGGCGGCCTTCTGGAACGCCATCCGCAAGAACCGCTGAGGAGGAAGCATGCCCGTGCGAACGGGGCCGGGCGGCCCGCCCGGCCCTTCTCTTCGCCTGTGCGCACCGGGCCGTCCGCGATCGCTCTCATCCGAGCTGGCGCAGCTTTCGCCGGGCCGCCCGCACGAAGGAGCCGGCGCGCTGGGCGGCTCCCCCCGCCGTCGCTCCCCCGCCGCCCGCACCGCCCTCGCCACCGGCACCGCCGCCGTCCCACCCCGCTCGGGCGCCCCCCCGGGCGCCTGCGGTGGCGGGTGCCATCTCCTGAGAGAGCTGCTCGATGCGTTGCGCGATCTGCTCGCTCTCCTGGAGGACGCTGCGCAGCCGCGTCAGGTTGTCCACCAGCTGCTGCGCGATCTGGCCCGCCCCCTCCGGCCAGGCCCCCGTGCCGCCGCCGGCGCCGTCGCGGCCGGGGCTGCCCCATGCCGTCCCGGCGGACGGCGTCGCCGCCGCCTGCGGATCGGGAGCGGCGCCTTCGCCGCCACCCGCCGCCAGGCGGACCTGGCGCCGGCGGAGGAGGCCCCCGCCGGCGACGCGGCCGCCGCCCCAGCCGCCCGACGCAGCGGCACCCGCGGCCGCCCGGCCGCCCGTCGGGGGCGGCGCAGCGCCGTCCGCTTCCTGTGCCTGGCGTCCGCCGAGAAGCGCGGCCAGCTCCTCGCGGATCATCTGCCGGAGCACCTCGTTGGCGTCGCCCGCCTGGCCCGGCACCTTCCACCCTCCCCTTCGGGCGCGTGTCGCGCCTTCTCGCCGGCTAGCTTGCCAGTCGCTGCCGCGCCCTATACCGGGCGACGAAGCTGCGCCGGCCGCCGCTACGGCGGCCGGCGGGGCGATGCGGGGGGCCGGTCCGGGAGGTTCGGGCTAGGAGCCGCGCGTACGGCGCCGGATCTCCTCCAGGATGGCCAGCGTCACCGGCCCGGGCTGTCCGTCGCCGATGGGGCGCTCGTCGACCCGGACCACGGGGACCACCTCGGAGGTGGTCCCCGTGACGAAGAGCTCGCTGGCCTGCCAGAGCTCCTCCAGGGGGACGGCCCGCTCCACCACCGGATGGCCCAGGTCGCGGGCCACCTCGATGACGGCGCCGCGGGTGACGCCGGAGAGGATGAAGGGGCCCTCGGGGTGGGTGTGGAGCTCGCGTCCGAAGACGACGAAGAGGTTGGAGCTGGAGCCCTCGGTCAACACGCCCTCGCGCACCAGGATGGCTTCGAAGGCGCCCGCCTCGTGGGCGGCCTGCTTGGCCAGCACGTTGGGCAGGAGGCAGATGGACTTGATGTGGACCGACTGCCAGCGGATGTCGGGGACGGTGATGGCGGAGACGCCGTCGCGCGTCAGCGCCGGGTCGGCCGCCGGCATGGGGCGGGCGATCATGACCACGGTCGGGTGCGGCTCCTCGGGGAAGAGGTGGTTGCGCCGGGCGGGACCGCGCGTCACCTCCAGGTAGAGCGTGGCGTCGGCCCGCTCCAGGCCGTTGCGCCGCAGGAGCTCCCGCGCCGCCTGGCGGATGGCCTCGCGGCCGAGGGGAAGCGTCAGGTGGATGGCGAGCGCGCTTCGCTCGAGCCGGTCCAGGTGCTCCTCCAGCCGCCAGAAGCGGCCGCCGTAGGCGGCGATCACCTCGTAGATGCCGTCGCCGAAGAGAAAGCCCCTGTCCTCCACCGGCACGACCGCCTGCTCGTAGGGAACGAACTGGCCGTTGAGGAAAACCGTCTCCGACATCACGCTGCCTCCTGTGGGGGTCGGGTTGGGCACCCGGGATCGCGGCGGGCCGCCCTCCCAGTGTAGTTCAGGGTTCGGAAGAGAGGGGAGACCGCTCCGGGGATGAACGGGTTCTGGCTTCTCGCGCTTCTCGCGGGCTTCCTGGTCGGCGCGCTGCTCCGGCCCGGCCGTGCCGCGCTGGCCTGGAACGAGCGCCTCGGCCAGGCGGCGCTGCTTCTCCTGCTCCTCGGGCTGGGCGCCCAGGTGGGCGCCGACCCGGCGGTCTGGGCGCATCCCGGCCGGGTGGCCGGCCAGGCGCTGCTCCTGGCCTGGCTGCCGCAGCTGGGCGCCGTCCTGGCCGCGCGCCTCTTGGTACGATGAGCCGGCGCCTCCTTCTGGCCACCGCCGCCGGGATCCTGCTGGGCTTCCTCGGGCGCGGCCGCCCCGTCGCCGGCTTGGCCTCCGCCGCGGAATCCTGGGCGCTGGCCGCCCTTCTCTTCTCGGCCGGGGTGGTGATGGGCGCCGATCTGGAGCGGGTCCTCCTCCTGCTGCGGCGCGGCTGGCGCCTCCTCTTGACGCCGCTGGCCGGCGCCGCCGGCAGCCTTCTGGGCGGGCTGGTGGCCGCCGCCGCGGGCGGGCTGGAGCCGGTGCAGGGGCTGGCGGTGGCGGGAGCCTTCGGCTGGTACAGCCTGGACGCCGTGGTACTGGCCAGGACCGCGGGCGCGCAGCTGGCGCTGCTGGGCTTTCTGGGCAACCTTGTGCGGGAGCTGACCGCGCTGGCCGCGGCCGCCTGGCTGGTCCGTCGGCTGGGGCGCGCGGCGGCGGTGGCGGCGGCGGGGGCCACCGCCATGGACACCAGCCTGGGGGTGCTGGTCCGGGCGGGCGGTGCGGAGGCGGGGGTGGAGGGCTTCCTGAGCGGTCTCGTCCTCAGCGCGCTGGTGCCGATCCTGCTGGGCTTCCTGGGCCGCTGGCTCTGAGCCGGGGCGGCGTGGTGGCGGCGAGGAGTTGTGGTAGCATGGGGCGGCGTCCCGGTCGCATGGCCGCCCGTACGGCGACGGAGACTAGGCGGAGCACCGGGGTCGCCGGTATCCCGCTCGCTTCGAGGTGGAAGAGGCGTTGCACTCCGACTTCCGCAGGGCCGGCCGAGGCACCCGCCGGCCTCTTCTCGCCGGCCTCCTGGTCCTGCTCCTCCTCCTCGCCGGGATCGCTCCCGCGCCGGTGGCGCGGGCGGCCGCCCCGCTCCCCGTCCGCGACAACCCGCTGGGCCTGAAGGCGGCTGCGGCCGAGCTCCTGGACGTGCGCACCGGCCAGGTGCTCTACGCGTACAACGAGCACGCCAAGATGCAGCCGGCCAGCCTGGCCAAGCTGATGACCTTCCTCCTGGCCCTCCAGGCGCTGCAGAACGGCGCGGTGACGCCCCAGACGCAGGTGACCGTCAGCCAGAAGGCCTGGCAGCTCTCGCTCAACGACACCGTCTCGCGCATGTTCGTGCGGGTGGGCGACCGCGTCTCCGTCGACACGCTGCTCTACGGGCTGATGGTGGCCTCGGGCAACGACGCCGCCGTGGCGTTGGCCGAGCGCCTGGGCGGGACCGAGGCCAACTTCGTGCGCATGATGAACGACGAGGCCCGGAGGCTGGGCCTGGGCGACACCCACTACGTCAACAGCCACGGGCTCTACGCGCCGGGGCAGACGACCAGCGCGGCCGACGTGGCCAAGCTTTCGGCCTACATTCTGCAGCACTTCCCGGACGCCACCCGCTACACCAAGCCGGCCAGCTTCAGCTACCAGCCCAGCGGGGCGCCCCAGCCCATCACCCAGCAGAACTGGAACGGCCTGGTGATCACCGACCACCGCGTCGACGGCCTCAAGACGGGGCACCTGGAGGAGTCGGGCTACCACTTGGCCGCCTCGGCCAAGTCGGGCTCCATGCAGCTGGTGGCGGTGGTGATGGGCATCCAGGCGCCGACGCTGCAGGCGGGCATGCAGGAGCGCGAGCGGGAGGCCGAGGCGCTGCTCAACTGGGGCTTCGACAACTTCCGCGACGTGACGCCCGATCTCGGCGGCAAGCTGCCGGCCTCCATCCCGGTCTACAAAGGGGCGAGCGGGACGGTGCAGCCGGTGCCGGCGGCGCCGCTCCTCCTGACGGTCCCGCGCTCGGAGGCGGGTTCGCTCTCCGTCCGGGTGACGCTGCCGGCGCGGCTGGTGGCGCCGGTGCGGAAGGGGCAGGCGCTGGGAGAGGTGACGGTGCGCGCGGGCGCCTCCAGCTGGCGCATCCCGCTGGTGGCGGCCCGCGACGTGCCGCGGGGCGGCCTCTTGCGCGTCCTCTGGGATACGTTGCGGCTGGCGCTGGGCGACCTGCTGGCGCGCATCCACCTCTGAGCGCGGGGGCCGGCGGACCGGACCCTCCCCGGGGTGGCGGCGGTCGCCCGTTCAGAGCGGGGTGTGGAGCGTAGCCTCCTCCTCCATCCAGGCCGGTGTGCGCGAGGGGTCGCTGGCGGGCGCCTCCTCGGGCACCAGGAAGTCCTCGCTGGAAGCGATGGGCTCGCGATGGACCCGGTCGCGGCGGCGCGCCAGCGTCACCCGGTAGCGCCCCGGGCGCGGGACGGCGAGGCGCCAGCGGTCGACGGGGCGGGGCAAGACGGCCTCGTAGAGGAGGCCGTGCTCCGGGTCGGCGAGGTCGAGGACCAGGTGGCTTTCGTTGCCCGTCCGGTGCCAGGGGCGGAGGTCGACACGGCCCCCCCAGGAGACCTGGACCCACTTGCGGTCGAGCACCTCGACGCGCAGCGTCTCCGCGGGGCGGGCGTCCGCCTTCTCGCTTTTCCGGCGCGGCTCGGTTAGCTTCATCTGGGTACCTCCTGTTGTGCGAAGCGCTCGAGGGCAGGATGCCTCGCGGGCCGGCCGCCCTATCCGCCGCGCCCCGGAGTCCGCCCGGCGGCGCTCCGCGGGCGAGGGGGCGAGGGATGGGCGAGCGGAGGTGGATCTGGCTCTTCACCGCCGGCATGCTGGCGGCCTTCGGGCTGGCGACGCTGGCCAGCGAGGGCTACGTCGGCTGGCAGTGGTACGGCCAGCTGGGCTTCCTGGGCGTCTTCTGGCGGAGGCTCGGTGTCCAGTGGGCGCTGGGCCTGGTGACGGGGCTCCTGGGCGGCGGCTTCCTCCTGGCCAACCTGCTCTGGGCTCGGCGCGCGTTCAGCATCTTCTACGTCAGCCCGGAGGCGGTGCCGCCGCAGCTCCTGCCCTGGCTTCGGCCGCGGCGCCAGTTCCTGCTCCTCGGCCTGCTCTCCGGTCTCACCGGCCTCCTGATGGGGGTCGACGGCGCCGGCCAGTGGCTGACGGTGGCCGGCTGGTGGTACCGCCTGCCCTTCGGACAGCTCGACCCGGTCTTCCACCGTGATGCCGGCTTCTACGTCTTCACCCTGCCCTTCCTCCGTTTCGTCTACGGCTACCTGGAGACGAACATCGTGCTGGCGCTCCTCGTCTCCGGCTTCGTCTACTTCCTGACGGGGGCCGTGGCCGTCTTCGACCACCGTTTCCACGTCTACCCGGCCGCCCGGGTCCACCTGGGGGTGCTGGCCGGGCTCTACTTCCTGGTCCTGGCCTGGCGCTACCGCCTGGACCAGTTCGGCCTGCTCTTCTCCACCCGCGGGGTGGCGGCGGGCCCGGGCTATACCGACCTGCACGTGATGCTGCCGGGGCTCTGGGCCATGATGGTGCTGGCGCTCCTGGCAGCGGCGGCCGCCTTCGCCCAGGTGCGCGTCAGCCAGCTGCGCTGGCTGGGCTACGCCGCCGGCGCGCTGGTGGCTGGCTCCATCCTGGTGGCCGGCGTCCTGCCGGCGCTGGTCCAGCGCCTGGTGGTCGAGCCCAACGAGCTGGTGAAGGAGCGACCCTACATCCAGAACGCCATCCGGGCCACGCTTCGCGCCTGGAACCTGGACGGCGTGCAGGCCTCCAGCTACCAGGTGCGCCGCGGGCTCACCTACGAGACCGTCCAGGCCGACCAGGGCACGATCCGCAACGTCCGTCTCTGGGACTGGCGCTTCATCAGCCGCGCCTACCAGCAGCTCCAGGGGATCCGCACGTACTACCAGTTCGACACCATGACCGTCGACCGCTACGTGCTGGACGGCGCCCTGCGCCAGGTCGTCCTCTCGGGGCGAGAGATCAACTACGCCCACCTGCCCGATCCCAGCTGGGTCAACACGCATCTGGTCTACACCCACGGCTACGGCGTGGTGGCGACCCCGGCGGCGGAGGTGACGCCCGACGGGATGCCGCCCTTTCTGGTGCGCGACATCCCGCCCCAGGGGAACGCCCAGCTGGCGGTCCGCCAGCCGGCCATCTACTTCGGTCTCGACACCACGCCCTACGCCATCGTGGGCACCACGCAGAAGGAGTTCGACTACCCCCGGGGCAACCAGAACGTCTACACGGAGTACCGCGGGGAGGGCGACATCCGCCTGGGCAACCTGCTGCAACGGCTGGCCTTCGCGCTGGCCGTCGGCGACTACAACGTCCTCCTCTCCAGCCAGCTGACGCCCTCGAGCCGCGCCCTCCTGGACCGCCGGGTGCAGGACCGGGTGGAGCGGGTGGCACCCTTCCTGGTCTACGACTCCTCGCCCTACCTGGTGGTGGAGGGCGGCCGGCTCTACTGGATCGTGGACGCCTACACCGCCACCGCCGACTATCCCTACTCCCAGCCGCTGGGCCAGAGCGGCCTCAACTACATGCGCAACTCCGTCAAGGCGGTGGTGGACGCTTACTCGGGCGCCGTCACGTTCTACGCTTTCGATCCCGGCGACCCGCTTCTGGGCGTCTACGAGCGTCTCTTCCCCGGCCTCTTCCGCCCGGCGTCGGAGATGCCGGCCGGGCTGCGCGCCCACGTCCGCTACCCGCAGGACCTCTTCCGGGCGCAGGCCGAGATCTACCTGCGCTACCACATGACCGACCCTGAGGTCTTCTACAACAAGGAAGACCTCTGGACATTCCCCAAGGAGCTGGCCTCGGGGACGGGCGAGCAGCAGACCATGGACCCGTACTATGCCATCTTCCAGCTGCCCGGCGAGTCGGAGCCGGAGTTCCTGTTGGTCCTGCCGCTGACGCCCAACAACCGCGACAACATGATCGCCTGGCTGGCCGCCCGCTCGGACGGTCCCCACTACGGCCAGCTGGTGCTCTACAACTTCCCCAAGCAGACACAGATCTTCGGCCCGGCGCAGGTGGAGTCGCTGATCAACAACAACGACCAGATCTCCCAGGCGCTCACCCTCTGGAACCAGCAGGGCTCGCGCGTCCTGCGCGGCAGCCTGCTGGTCATCCCCATCGACCGCTCGCTCCTCTACATCCAGCCGCTCTACCTGGAGTCGACCACCACCCAGCTGCCGGAGCTGCGCCGTGTGATCGTCTCCTACGCGGGCCAGGTGGCCATGGCGCCGACGCTGGACCAGGCGCTGCGCGCCCTCTTCGGCGTGACCGCCCCGGCGCCGCCGGGCCCGACGCCTTCGGGCGGCGCCGCCCCCA
Organism: Bacillota bacterium; assembly: GCA_023511835.1. NCBI lineage: Bacteria > Bacillati > Bacillota > Bacillota bacterium. Next base: position 13,184 of record JAIMAT010000002.1, read on the forward strand.
GCCTGGCCGACCTGGTCCGCCAGGCCAACCAGGTCTACGCCCAGGCCCAGGCGGCGATCCAGGAGGGGAATTGGGCGCTCTACGGAGAACGGATGGCCGAACTGGCCGATCTTTTACGACAGATGCAGCAGAGCCTGCCCGCCGGCCGGAGCCGGTAAGGGCGGGCCGGGATCGGGGTGGAGTGCAGCGTGGAAGAGCAGGCGGAAGCGGTACCGCGGGTTCGCGTCGACGAGCTGCCCGGCCACGTGGGCGAGGAGGTGCGGCTGGAGGGCTGGCTGCACAACCGCCGCTCCAGCGGGCGCATCGCCTTCCTCATCGTCCGCGACGGGAGCGGCTTCGTCCAGGCGGTGGCCTCCCGGGACGAGCTGGGTGAGGAAGCCTACCGGCTCCTGGACCATCTGGTCCAGGAGAGCCCCCTGCGTCTGCGAGGGCGCGTGCGCGCCGACCGGCGCGCGCCCGGGGGGGTGGAGGTGGAGCTGGCCGAGGTGGAGAGCCTGCCCAGCCAGCCCGACTACCCGGTCACGCCCAAAGAGCACGGGGTCGACTTCCTCCTCGACCACCGCCACCTCTGGATCCGCACGCCGCGGCAGCGCGCCATCCTGCGCATCCGCGCCGAGGTGGCGGCGGCCAGCGAGGAGTACCTGCGCGAGCAGGGCTTCGTCCGCGTCGACTCGCCCGTGCTGACCGCCAACGCCAGCGAAGGGACCACCACCCTCTTCGCCGTCGACTACTTCGGCGAGCCGGCCTACCTCTCGCAGAGCGGCCAGCTCTACGCCGAGGCGAGCGCCATGGCGCTGGGGCGCGTCTACTGCTTCGGGCCCACCTTCCGCGCCGAGCGCTCGAAAACCCGGCGCCACCTGATCGAGTTCTGGATGCTGGAGCCGGAGGCCGCCTTCGTGGAGCACGAGGAGAACCTGCGCCTGCAGGAGGGGCTGGTCCGCCACGTGCTGCGGCGCGTGCTGGAGCGCTGCGGGGGCGAGCTGGCCGAGGTGGGCCGCGACGTCGGCCGGCTGGAGCGCGCCGACGCGCCCTTCGAGCGGATCACCTACGACGAGGCGCTGGCGCTCCTGCGGCGGCAGGGGCTCGAGCTGGAGTGGGGCGAGGACTTCGGCGCGCCCCACGAGACGGCGCTGGCCTCGGCCTTCGAGCGGCCGCTCTTCGTCGAACGCTACCCGGCCAGGGCCAAGGCCTTCTACATGCAGCCGGCCGCCGACGACCCGCGGGTGGTGCTCTGCGACGATCTGCTGGCGCCCGAGGGCTACGGCGAGGTGATCGGAGGAAGCCAGCGCATCCACGACCTGGAGCTCCTCCGCCAGAGGATCCGCGAGGCGGGCCTGGACGAGGCCGACTTCGACTGGTACCTCGACCTGCGGCGCTGGGGGAGCGTCCCGCACAGCGGCTTCGGCATGGGGATCGAGCGCATGGTGGCCTGGATCTGCGGGCTTGAGCACGTGCGCGAGGCGGTCCCCTATCCGCGGCTGCTCAACCGCCTGCGGCCCTGAGGCGCGCCGCCCGGCCGGACGGCGCGCCCGGCCGGAGCGGGAGCGAGGAGGAAGGCGAGATGGAGACGGTCGGCAGCATCCTGCGGCAAAGGCGCGAGGCGCTGGGCCTCTCGCTGGAGGAGGTGCAGAACCGCACCAAGATCCGCATCCGCTACCTGGACGCCCTGGAGCGCGGCGACTACGCCCTCCTGCCGGGAGAGGTCTACGCGCGGGGCTTCCTGCGCGCCTACGCGGAGGTGCTGGAGATCGACCCGCAGCCGCTCCTGGAGCGACTCCGGCGCGAGTGGGGGGGCCTTCCCGCGACGTCGGAGGAGCCGGGGAGCAGCGGCCGGGAGCTCCCCGCCGGGCGGCCGGCGGCTCGGGAGGAGGAGACTCCCCCCTGGCGCGCCACCCCGCCCCAGGCCGAGCGCCCCGGCGCCGCCGCCGACGAGGGCCTCCCCGGGGGCGGGCCGACGTTGCCACCGCGGTCGCGGGCGCCCCGGCCGGCGCCGCACGCCCGCTCCCGCGGGCGCGACCGCGCCGCCGGACCGCCGGCCCGTCCCGCCCCGCCGGCGCGATCGGGCCTCGCCGTGCGGAATCCCGTCCGGCTGGCCGGCATCGCGGCCGGACTCCTGGTCCTCGTCGCGGTTGTGGCCTACGCCCTCTGGCCGCGCTCGCCCGCGGCCGCACCCGCCGGCGGCCCGGCGAGCGCGCAGCACGGGGGTACGCCGGCGACGACGGCCAAGGGCGGGGGCGGGACGGCCACCTCCGAGACCGGCGGCAGCTCCGGCGGCATCGCCGCCCAGCCTCCGCAGGTCGAGCGCGTAGTCTCGGGTCAGACGGTGCTCTATACGCTCAAAGGCCAGGGGCCGCTGCAACTGGACGTAAGCTTTGACGACCGCGTCTGGCTGGAGGTGAAGGCGGACGGCAAGACCGTCTACAGCGGCACCCTCTCCGCCGGCAGCCGGCGGAGCTGGACCGCCAGCCGCGAGCTGGACGTGGTGACCGCGCGCCCCTACGCCATGGCCGTCTCGCTCAACGGCCAGTCGCTGGGCACGCCCAGCCAGTCGACCCAGGTCACCTACCTGGTCTTCGTGGCCGGCGGCAGCGGCTCCGGTACCGGCGGCAGCGGCTCCGGTACCGGCGCCGCCGGCTCGCCGGGCGGCTGAGCGGGGCCGGCCGGGGCTAGCGCGCCGGGGCCGGAGCGGGGCGGACGCCGGCGTCGGCCAGGAGCCGGCTGAGCGTCACGAAACGGAAGCCCTTCTCGCGCAGGCCCTGGATGATCTGGCGCAGGGCCAGCGGCGTCTGGCTGTCGGTGTCGTTGGCGTTCATCAGGATCAGGTCGCCGGGCCGCGCCAGGCGGAGCACCCGGCGCCGGATGTAGTCCGTCCCCGGGCCGAGCCAGTCCTGAGAGTCGAGGCTCCAGCGGACGGGGACGTAGCCCTCCTGCACCGCCGTCTGCACCACCGCGCTGCTGTAGTCGCCGTTGGGCGCCCGGAAGAAGCGGGGCTGGCGCCCCGTCACCCGGCTCAGCACGTCGCCCGCCTGGCGCATCTCCTCGCGGATCACCTCGGGCCCGTACTGGCTCATGTTGATCTGCCGGTACCCCAGGCTGCCCACTTCGTGACCGTCGGCCGCCATGCGGCGGAGCAGCTCGGGGTACTCGGCCGCCCAGGCGCCGGAGACGAAGAAGACGGCCTGCACGTGCTCCTCGTGCAGGACGTCCAGCACCTGCATGGCCACCTGCTGGCCCCAGGCCACGTCGAAGGTGAGCACCAGCTCCGGTTGCCGCGTCGCCACCCGCTCCAGCGGGCCGGGACGACCCGCTGTCGGCAACTCCGCGGCCAGCCGGAGGCCGCCCTCCAACAAGAGGAGCAAACCCAGCAGGCCGGCCAGGAGGGCGGCGCGGCGGCGGACTGCGTGCCCCAGGTCGAGGTGGAGGACGAACACGCGGGCGGCACCCCCCGCCCGGCCCTGCGGGCCAGGCCACGCTCAAGGGTATGCCCCCCGCCACCGTGCTAGCCCAGGTGGCCCAGCCGCCGGACCAGCCTCCGCCGCCTCCGCTCCAGCTCCTCCAGCCGCAGCGCGGCGCCCGGCAGCCGGCGTGCCGCCTCCGCGTGGAGCGCCCGCTCCACCACCTCCAGGGCGCGGCCGGGCGAGCGCAGGCGGTGCTCGTACAGCTTGGCCAGCGCCACGTAGGCCTCGAAGGGTGCCAGCGGCGAGGGGTCCAGGAGCGCCTCCCAGACCCGGGCCGCCTCCTCCCACCGCCGGCGCCGCTCCAGCTCGCGCGCCAGCAGGCGGCCTGCCCGCAGACGCTCGCCGGCCCGCTCGGCGGCCTCGAAGGCGCGCCGGAGAAGCGCGGCGGCCGCGGCGTCGCCCGCCGCATGCGCCCTCCGCCCCAGCGCCTCGGCCGCCCAGCCGGGCAGCCGGGCGGGCTCGGCCGCGGCCAGAAGCGCGGCCGCGCGGCTCGCCAGCGCCGCCAGCGCCAGCAGGTCGAGGCGGTTGTGGGCGGCCACGTCGTCGAGAAGGTCGACACCGGCCCCGTTCAGGTAGGCCAGGTAGCGCGCCGGCGCCGCCGAGCCGGGCATGTCGCCCGCGCGGCGCAGGCCCAGGACGCCTTCCTCCAGAGCGGCCAGCGAGGCGCGCCCCAGGCGTCGGCCCCAGAGCAGGCGCGCGGCGGGCAGGAGGTCCCAGGCTGCCAAGCTGCCCCCTTCCCCGGCCGCGAAGGGGTTGGGCAGCGCCCCCGGACCGTGGCTGAGGAGCCAGCGGGCCGCCAGGAGCGGCAGGTCGAAGCGGTCGCCGTTGAAGGTGACCCAGGCGCGCCCGGCCAGGTCGGCCGCCACCCGCTCCAGCCAGGAGGCCTCCAAGGCCGGCTCGAGGAGCAGGTGCTGGCGCAGGTGCAGCTCTTCGCCCTCCCACCAGGCGAGCCCGACCAGAAAGACCAGCGTCCCCGGCGCCGGTCCGAGGCCGGTGCTCTCCACATCCAGGTAGCCCCAGCGCCGCGGCGAGCCTTCCAACGGCACGAGCCACGGCAGGAGCCCGCGGCGGGGCTCGGCGTCGAGGCCGGCGGCCTCCAGCCCCGGTACGCGCCCGGCGGGGAGGCGCTCGAAGCGCACCTCCGCCCCTCCGTCCCCCGGCCGGGGCGGGATCGGGACGGCCGCCGGCCCCGCCGCCGGTCCAGGCGCCGCCGGCGGTCCGGCTGCCTGCGCCCGGGACGGCTGGCCTCGCTCGGGGCGCTGGGCGAGAAAGCGTTCCCAGCGTTCAAGGAGCCCCGTGCGGCCTCACCTCGTCCGGCCGCTCCTCCGCCCCCGCCAGGGCCGCGGCCAGGAGCGCCCGCGCCACCTCCTTGCCGCGCGGGCCCACCTCGCTGGCGGGTCCGACGCAGCCGGGGCAGCCGTTGGCGCAGGGGCAGCGCTCCACCAGCTCCAGGGCGGCATGCAGGAGTTCGCGGTGGAGCGTGTAGAGCTTCTCGCTCAGCCCCACACCGCCCGGATAACTCTCGTAGAGAAAGACCGTCGGCCGGCCGGTGAAGGGCGAGCGCGCCTGGATGGAGGCGCGCAGGTCGTGCCCGTCGCAGAGGAGATAGAGCGGCGCCACGCCCGCCAGCAGCCGGCCGAGCCCCAGGAGGCCGCCCTCCAGCACCGCCTGCGGCCAGAGCGCCCCGCTCTCCGGCGGGAGGCTCAGCCAGAAGGCGGTGGAGGGCATCTCCAGCTCCGGCAGGTGGATCCGGCCCCAGCCCACGTTCTCCCGTGTGGTGAAACGGATCTTCTTGAAGAGCGTGGCGCGGGAGACCACCCGCACCTCGCCCCAGGCTCGCTGCCAGCCGCCCGGCAGGAGCTCCTGGCGCTCCACCGAGGTAACGCGCAGCTCCACCGCCAGGTCGGCGTCGGTGTAGTAGTCCACCTCCACCGGCCGCACGTACGCCTTCCGCTCGGCGAAGTCGAGGCGCGTCACCTCGTACTGGCGGCCGCCGTGGAGGTAGATGGCCTGCTCGTGGACCAGCAGCGGCGCGGAGAAGAGGTCGACCTCGCCGATGACGCGGGCACCGCGGCTCGTGTCGACGATGACCACGTTCTCCTGGGCGGCCGAGCGGAGGCTGATCTCGTTGGCGGGGAAGCTCTCCGCGTTCCAGTACCAGCGTCCGCCCGCGAGGCGGAGCACCCCTTCCTGGGCGAGGAACTCCAGGATCGCCTCCAGGTCCACCTCCTCCCCCTCCAGGCCGGGCCAGCGCTCGCCGTCGCGGAAGGGCAGTTCGAAGGCGGCGCACTGCACGTGGCTCATGAGGATGTAGAGGTTTTCCGGGTTGATGCGCGCCTCCTCGGGCGGCTTCGACAGGAAGTACTCCGGGTGCGTCACGACGAACTGGTCCAGGGGGGCGCCGCTGGCCACCAGCACCGCCGCCGCCGGCTCGTTCCGCCGCCCCGCCCGGCCCGCCTCCTGCCAGGTGCTGGCCACGCTGCCCGGGTAGCCGGCCATGACGCAGGCGCTGAGGCCGCCGATGTCCACGCCCAGCTCCAGGGCGTTGGTGCTGGCCACACCCAGCGTCTCGCCGCTGCGCAGGCTCCGCTCGATGCGCCGCCGCTCGCCCGGGAGGTAGCCGCCCCGGTAGCCCTCGACGCGCCGCGCCACGGCGGGAGGCAGCTTCCTGCGCAGCTCCGAGAGCATCAGCTCGACGGAGAGGCGGGAGCGGCCGAAGAGGATGGTCGGGATCTCGTGACGCAGGAAGCGTGCCGCCCAGGCCTCGGCCTCGGCCAGCGAGCTCCGCCGGATCCCCGAGGCGGGATCGACAAGAGGAGGATTATAAAATATCAGATGTTTCTCGCCCTGCGGCGCTCCGCTCTCCTCGATGGCCACGGCCGGCTGGCCGGTCAGCCGGCTGGCCAGCTCGGCCGGGTTGCCGATGGTGGCCGAGGTGCAGATATACTGCGGGCGGCTTCCGTAGAAGGCGGCGACGCGGGCGAGCCGGCGGAGGACGTTGGCCACGTGGCTTCCGAAGACGCCGCGGTACTGGTGGAGCTCGTCGACGACCACGAAGCGCAGGCCCTGGAAGAGCTTCTGCCAGCCCGTGTGATGCGGCAGGATGGCCGAGTGGAGCATGTCGGGATTGGTGATGACGATGCGCGCGCCGGCGCGGACGGCGCGGCGCCGCTCGGCGGGGGTGTCGCCGTCGTAGGTGTCGGTCGCCGGCTCGCCGCCCAGCTCGGCGGTGATGGCGGCCAGCTCGGCCCGCTGGTCCTGGGCCAGCGCCTTGGTGGGGAAGAGGTAGAGCGCGCGGGCGCCCGGCTCGACCAGCAGGCGCTCGAGCACCGGCAGATTGTAGCAGAGCGTCTTGCCGGAAGCTGTGGGCGTCACCACCACCGGGTTCTGGCCGCGGCGCACCGCCTCCCAGGCGGCGCGCTGGTGGCTGTAAAGGCGGCGGATGCCACGCCGCTCGAGGGCCCCGCGCAACGCCGCCGGTACCTCCTCCGGCCAGTCGCGCCACTCCGCCTCGCGCGGCGGCGTCCGCACCCAGGCCGTCACCGAGGCCCGGAGCGCCGGATCGGCGTCGACCTCCTCCAGGAGTTGTGCCAGGTTCACGGGTGACCACCCACCTCGGAAGAGCCCGGGAGACCGGGCTGTGCGAAGGACGGTGACCAAGATCCCCAAAGAGTTTCGTGCCGGACCCCTGACTCCTCTCGCCGTCAACCCGCTCTTCGCGCGCTGGCTGGCGGACCGCTCCGCCCTGGCGGGGAGGCTGACGCTGGCGGTCGACCCGGCCGACCCCGCCCTGGAACGGGCGGCCGGCGAGACGGAGCGGCTCGACGCCGGCGGCCGCCGCGGCCTGGCGGAGGCGCTCGTGGCGACCGCGGAGGAGCTGGGCGCGCCCCGGGAGAGCTTGGCCAACGCCGCCCGCCTCGCCGAGCCGCGGGCGCTGGCGGTGGTGACCGGACAGCAGCCGGCGCTGGCCACGGGTCCGGCCTACACCCTCTACAAGGCGCTGCAAGCGGTGCGCTGGGCGCGGGAACTCGAGCGGCGCTGGGCGAGGCCCGTCATCCCTGTCTTCTGGCTGGCCGGTGACGACCACGACTACGGCGAGGCGTCCGGCGCCTGGGTCTGGACCGCGGACCGTCGGGGCCTGCGCGTCCGCCTGGCCACCCGGCGCGGCTGGCGGAAGCCGGTCGCCTGGCTGCCGCTGGAGGCTGACGCGCGGCTGGCCGTGCGCACGCTCTCCGAGGCGCTGGCGCCGCTGGCGCACGGGGGCCGTGTGGCGGCGCTGCTGGAGGAGAGCCTGGGGGCCTCGCGGCAGATGGGCGACTGGTTCGCCCGCCAGCTGCTGGCGCTGCTGGGACGCCAGGGCCTGGTGCTGCTCGACCCCATGCGGCCCGAGCTGCGGCGGCTGGCCGCGCCGGTGGTGGAGCGGGTGCTGCGCCGGCCGGAGGAGGTGCTGGAGGCCTGTCGCAGCGGCGAGGAGGCCGTGCGCCGGCTGGGCTTCGAGCCGGCCCTGCGCTCGCCGGAGGGACAGCTGCCCCTTTTTCACCTGGACGCGTCGGGCGCCCGGCGCGTCCTCCGCTTCTCGCAGGGAAGCTTCCACGAGCGGGGCGGCGCCTGGAGCGGCGACGCCGGCCGGCTCCTGGCGGAGCTGGAGGCGGAGCCCGGCCGCTTCAGCCCGTCGGCCGCCCTCCGCCCCGTCGTCCAGGACCGGCTGCTGCCCACCGTCGCCTACGTGGCCGGACCGGGCGAGATCGCCTACATGAGCCAGCTGGCCGAGCTCTACGCCTTCTACGGCATGCGACCGCCGGTCCTCCTGCCGCGCCGGCACGTCACCTTCGCCGGGCCGGAGGAGCGGGAGTGGTTGGACGGGCTGGGCCTCGACGCGGAGCGCCTCTGGCAGGCGCACGACGCGCTGGACGCGCTGGTGGCCGAGGCGGTGCCCCGTCTCCGCCGGGCCGTCTCCGACTGGGGGGCGAGGCGCGCCGCGCTGGAGCGGGAGCTCCGGGCCAGCCAGCGCTTCCTGGAGCAGCTGGCCGGGCAGGGCGTCGTGCGGCAGGAGGCGGGCGCGGAGGCGGGCTGGGTGGGGGAGTGGCTGGAGCGGCTGGACAGCCGCTTCCGGGAGCGGCTCCGCCAGCGCTTCCGTTCCGATTTCGGCGAGGCGCGCCGCGTCGCCGCCGCGCTCTTCCCCCAGGGGTTGCCGCAGGACCGCCACTACACCGTCTGGTCGTGGCTGGCCCGGCAGGGCCCGGAGTGGCTGGAGGAGCTGTTGGAGGCTCCGCTGGAGCCGCTCCACGTGCTCGTGCTGGAGACACCCTCCGCGGCGACCTGCGGGCAGGGGCGGCTCGCCGCAGAGAGGGGGGAGGAGTAGGCGATGGGTTCCGGGCGGGCGTCGGTCTACATCGAGACGCTGGGCTGCGCGAAGAACACGGTGGACAGCGAGTACATGGCCGGAATCCTGGAGCGCGCCGGCTTCCGGCTGACGCGGGAGCCGGCGCGGGCCGACGTGGCCGTGCTGGAGACCTGCGGCTTCATCGGGCCGGCGCGGGAGGAGTCGCTGGCGGCGCTGGAGGAGCTCCTGGAGTGGAAGCGGCGCGGGCGGGCGCGGGCGGTGGTGGTGGCGGGCTGCCTCGTGCAGCGCGATCCCGCCGGCCTGCGGCAGCTCTACCCGGACGTCGACGCGCTCTTGGGCAGCGGCGACTTCCCGCGCGTGGCCGAGGTGCTGGAGCGGCTTCTGGAGCGGGAACCGCGGACCGGAGCTGGGGCGGTCGCGGCGGGTGCGCCCCCGGACGTGGTGGGCCGGCCCGACTACCGCTACGACGAGCTGCTGCCCCGGCGGCGGGACGGAGGCTTCTCCGCCTACGTCAAGATCGCCGAGGGTTGCGATCACGGCTGCGCCTTCTGCGCCATCCCGCTGATGCGGGGACGCTTCCGCTCGCGGCCTCCTGAGGTGATCGAGCAAGAGGTGCGCCGCCTGGTGGCCTCAGGCGTGCGCGAGATCAACTTGGTGGCCCAGGACAGCACGGCCTACGGCCTCGACCGGCCGGGCTGCCCGCGTCTGCCGGAGCTTCTCCGGCGACTGGACCGGGTCGAGGGGCTGGAGTGGCTCCGCCTCCACTACGCCTACCCCACGCTGGTGGACGAGCCGCTGCTGGAGGCCATGGCCGAGAGCCGCCACGTCCTCCACTACCTGGACATGCCCCTGCAGCATGCCAGCGACCGCATCCTGGAGGCCATGCGGCGCCCCGAGCGGCGCCGTCTCATCGAGGCCAAGGTGGAGCTGGTCCGGCGCCGCCTGCCTGACGTCGTCCTGCGCAGCACCTTCATCGTCGGCTTCCCCGGTGAGGGGCGCGACGACTTCCGGGAACTGCTGGACCTGCTGCGCGGCCTGGAGCTGGATCGCGTCGGCTTCTTCGCCTACTCGCCCGAGGAAGGGACCCCCGCCGCCAGCCTCCGCCCGCAGGTGCCCGAGCGGGTGAAGGCGTCGCGCCTGCGCCGCGCGGAGGATCTCCAGGCGCGCATCAGCCGGCGGCGGCAGTCGCGCCTCGTCGGTCAGGTGCTGGAGGTCTGGGCGGAGGGGCCCGACGAGCAGGACCCCGGCTACTGGCTCGGCCGCTGGTGGGGCCAGGCGCCGGAGGTGGACGGGAATGTGGTCTTCCGCCCCGGGCGTCCCCACCGACCGGGCGACCGGGTGCGCGTCCGCATCGAGCGGGCCGAGGCAGCCGACTTGCTGGGGAGCGAGGTCGGGTGAGGCCGCGGCCGGCCGGCGCGCCGGGCGAAGCGAGCCGGCGGAGGCGCCGGTTCGGCCTCGTGCTCCTCCTCCTGCTGCTTCCCCTGCCCCTGGCGACGCTCCCCGCCTCGGCCGCGGCGGTCGACCCCCGCCTCCGCACCGCCGACCTCCTTCGTCCCGCCGAGCCGCCGCCGCCCGTGGAGGCGCCGGGCTTCCTGGTGATGGACGAGCAGACCGGGCAGGTGCTGGCGGAACGCCAGGGCGACGTGCCGCGCCCGCCGGCCAGCATCACCAAGATCCTGACGGCCCTCGTGGTCCTGGAGCGGAGGCGGCCGGACGAGCGGGTGACCGTCAGCCGCGAGGCCTCGCAAGTGCAGGGCAGCCGCGTCTACCTGAGCGGGGGCTCGACCTTCACGGTGGAGCAGCTGCTCCTGGCGCTGATGCTGGCCTCGGCCAACGACGCGGCGGTGGCGCTGGCGGAGCATGTGGCCGGTAGCGAGGAAGCCTTCGCCAGCCTGATGAACCGGCGCGCTCTCCAGCTCGGCGCGCGCACCGCCCACTTCGTCAACGCCAGCGGGCTGCCCGACCCCTCGCATGTCGCCTCGCCGCTGGACATGGCGCTCATCGCCCGCGCGGCGCTTCAGAATCCGGCCTTCCGCCGCCTGGTGGCCACGCGCGAGGCGGACATCCCCTGGTACCACGGCAGCGGCCCCCGTCACCTCGTCAACCACAACAAGCTGCTCTTCGAACACCCCGACGTGGTCGGGGTGAAGAACGGCTACACGGTAGAGGCCGGCCAGACACTGGTCCTGGCCGTGCGGCGGGGATCCGAGGGGATCCTGGTGGTCACCATGGGGGGCGGGAGCCGCAACTGGGAGGAGAGCTATGCCTTGGCCGACTGGGCTTTCCGGAACTTCCGCCGCATCGAGGCGGTGCGGGCGGGGCAGCGCTTCCTGCTGCCGGCCGGCGCCGAGCGCCACGTCGAGGCCGAGGCCACGCGCGCCCTCCGGCTGGACGTACCCGTCGGTTCGCCCCCGCCTCGCCTCCGGCTTCGCACGTTCCGGTCCGAGCGCCCGGGCGGCGTCTCCGCGCGGGTGGAGGTCTACGTGGGCGACGTGCAGGTGGGCGATGTGGCGCTGGCTCGGCCGGCGACGGAGCAGCAAGCGGCGGGAGCCGGCGCCGGCTGGCGGGACCGGGGCGGCTGGCTGCTGGCGGGCTTGGCGCTGCTGGCGGTCGGCTGGGAATGGCGCCTGCGCCGCCTGCGCAGGCGGCGGCTGGCGCTGCGACGGCGAAGGCGGGAGCTGCCGGCGGGAGAAGGCAGGTGAGGGGCGCTGCCCGTCGAATGGCTCTCTCCAAGGGAAGCGGGGGGCGGTGCGCATGGCGTTGCCCGCGGAGGGCGAGCTGGAGACGCCTTCGGAGACGAAGAGAGCGTTCTGCGCGAGCAGAACGCTCTTTCGATCTCTCAGTCCTTCGCGCGGTGCTGCGTCAGAGTTTTACAACGTTCTGGGCCTGGGGCCCCTTGGTGCCCTGAACGATGTCGAACTGGACGCGCTGACCTTCTTCCAGGGTCCGGAATCCTTCACTCTGGATGGCGGTGTAGTGGACGAAGACGTCGCCCTCACCGTCGTCCCGGCTGATGAACCCGTAACCCTTCTCCGCGTTGAACCACTTAACGGTACCCTGCAAACCCTGAGACCTCCAGGTGAAGAGATTCGCCGAACCGGGGTCAGCGTGAGGCTAGTATACCACAGCCGAGTGCCGGTAAAGCCGGAGGCGCCGCGGCGAACGCCAGCCGTGCCGCAAGCCGTCGAAGTCCGTCGCCGGGAAGCCCGCCGGGGAGGCGGGAGGGGCCGGGAAGGGGGGAAGCCACGTGGGCCAGGTCGTGCCGCTCTTCCGCGACATGTACTGCCAGTCGTGCGGTAAACTGATCCGGCGGTTCCGCGGAAACGACCCCACGCTGCGCACGCTGGAGGCCATGGAACGAGAGGGGCGTTTCCGGCGGATCTGCCTCGCCTGCGCCAGGGAGCAGGCGGGCGAGCCGGAGGAGCCGAGGCGCCGGCGCGCCGTCCACTGAGCGCGCGGGTCGGGCGAGCGGCGGCGCGGGACCGGGCCGCCCCACCGCCGGGGCGGCCCGGCCGGGGCGAGTAGGGAGGAGGATGGGCAACCTTGTGGACCGTCGAGTACGCCACCCATGACGACGTGGCCAGCATCCTGAGCGTGCAGCGCTCCGCCTTCGAAGAGAACCAGCGCCGCTACCGCTTCCCCCTGCCCCAGCTGCGCGAGACGGAGGAGGACGTGGCGCGCGACCTGCGCGAGGCGGTGGTCCTGGTGGCGCGGCAGGGCGAGGAGGTCATCGGCGCCGTGCGCGGGCGCATCGACGGGGAGGCGTGCGAGGTCTACGACCTGGCGGTCGACCCGGCCTACGCCCACCTGGCGGTGGGGCGCTCGCTGATGAGCCGCATCGAGGCGGAGGCACTGGGGCGGGGGGCGACGCGCGTCCGGCTGCGCACGGGCCTGCGCGACGCGCCCGCCATCGACTTCTACCTGAAGCTGGGCTATCGGCCCACCTCCGTGGTGCGCGACGACCTGACCGAATACGACCAGGTAGAGTTCGTCAAGGAGCTGGCCGAGTAGCGCACGGCGCGAGCCGGCGCCCGCTGGCAGGCTTGTCCGTTTCGATCGCCGTCCGCCTTTCCCTAAGATGGAGGAGCGAGAGTCGAAACGACGGGGAGGCGGACGGTGTCGACGCGAGGGCGGCGGGCGGGGCTGGCGCTCCTCGGCCTGGCGGGAGGCTTGCTGCTGCTGTTTGGCGGCCAGGCGGTCTACCGCTGGGCGACCTTCAGTCGGCCGATCCAGTCGGCGCTGGCGGGGCGGCCGGAGGTGCTCGCCTACCGCGTCGACCTCCAGGCGGATCCCCCGGTCGTCCGCGTCCGGCTCGCACCGGTGGAGCAGCTCGAGGAGACGGTCCACGCCCTGGACGACGCTCTGGCGGCCGCCCTGGGCGGCGGGTGCTTCCGGCTGGAGGTGGAGGACCGGCGCGACGCCGAACTGGTGCGGGACTACTACCGGCTCAACCTGGTCCTGGCCGAGGGGCTGGCCACGGGTCGCTTCACGGCCATGGAGGAACAGGCGCAGCGCCTGGCCGGCCAGATGGGCCTGGAAAGGCTGACGCTGACGGTGGATGCGCGACACCTCTACGTCACCCTGGTCAAGGGTGACCACTACCTCTACCAGCTGGTGCCGCGGAGCGCCCAGTGCCCGGGCGGGGTGGGGAGCGGGTGAGGGAGCTGGCCGTGGGGACGGCCGTGGCCCTGCTCCTCTTCCTGCTGGCGCAGGGTGTCAACGTGCTGCCCTTCCTCGTCCTCGGGGGTCTGCTCTTCGCCCTCTACCGCTGGGTGGGCCTGCCCGGCCTGGCGGTGAGGCGCTTCGTGCCGCTGGCGCCGGCGGAGCGGAACGAGGGCGTCACCTTCGACGACATCGGCGGCCAGGGCTCTGCCAAGCAGGAGCTCCTGGAGGCGCTCACCTTCGTCACGGAGGCCGAGCGCGTCCGCGCCCTGGGCATCCGGCCGCTGCGCGGCATCCTGCTGGTGGGCCCGCCGGGGACGGGCAAGACGCTTCTGGCCAAGGCTGCCGCCACCGCCACCCGCTCCGTCTTCATCCCCGCCTCGGGCGCCGAGTTCGTCGAGATGTACGCGGGCGTGGGCGCCCAGCGCGTGCGCGAGCTCTTCCGGCGCGCGCGGGAGACGGCCCGGCGCGGCGGGCGCTCCAGCGCCGTCGTCTTCATCGACGAGCTCGAGGTGTTGGGCGGAAAGCGGGGCCGTCACGAGAGCCACCTGGAGTACGACCAGACGCTCAACCAGCTGCTGGTGGAGATGGACGGCATCCGCGGCGACGAAGACGTCTACCTGCTGGTCATCGGCGCCACCAACCGGCCGGACCTGCTGGACGAGGCGCTGACGCGCCCGGGGCGATTCGACCGGGTGGTGCGCGTGGAGCTCCCCGACCGCGAGGGACGCCGCCAGATCCTGGAGCTCCACACGCGCAACAAGCGGCTGGCCGGGGACGTCGACCTGGACGAGGTGGCGCGGGAGACCTTCGGCTTCTCCGGCGCGCACCTGGAGAGCCTGGCCAACGAGGCCGCTATCCTGGCGCTGCGCGAGGGGGAGGAGGCGATCCACCAGCGCCACCTGCTGGAGGCCGTCGAGAAGGTGATCATGGGCGAGAAGCTGGACCGTCGGCCGACCGAGGCGGAGCGCTACCGGATCGCCGTCCACGAATCGGGCCATGCGCTCGTGGGCGAGTGGCTGGAACCCGGCTCGGTGGCCAGCATCACCATCGCCTCGCGGGGGGAGGCGCTGGGCTATGTCCGCCAGGCGCCCCAGCAAGATCCCTACCTTTACACGCAGGAGTACCTGGAGAACCAGATCTGCCGGGCGCTGGGGGGCTCGGTGGCGGAGCGGCTGGTCCTGGGCGGCGCCAGCACCGGCGCAGCCAGCGATTTCGACCAGGCGCTCTCGCTGGCCGAGCGCATGATCGAGGCTGGCATGACGCGCCTGGGCGTGGTCAGCCGCGAGACGCTGCCGCCGGCGCTCCGCCACCGCGTCCTGAGCGAGCTGATGGCGGAGATGGAGCGGCGGACGCAGGCCATCGTGGAGGAGAACCGCGAGCGCCTGGAGGGACTGGCCCGCGAGCTCCTGGCCCGGGAGCGGCTGGGCGGCGCAGAGGTGCGGCAGCTGCTGGGCCTTCCCTCCCCCGGCGAAGCCGGCGCCCGGGAGGGGAGCGAGGCGGGGGGCGCGGCGGACGCCGCGGGAGGGGCGGTGTGAAGGTGGGCGGCGAGCGCGCCCTTGAGCTGGCACGACGGTTGGGCGAGCGGCTGCGGCAGCGGGGCGAGACGCTGGCCGTGGCCGAATCGTGCACGGGAGGGCTGCTGGCCGACCGCATCACCGACGTGCCCGGCGCTTCCGACTACTTCCTGCTCGGTGTGGTCGCCTACGCCAACCGCGCCAAGGAAGCGCTGCTCGGCGTGCCCGCCGCGGTGCTGGAGCGGCACGGCGCGGTGAGCGGGGAGACGGCGCGCGCCATGGCCGAGGGGGTGCGCCGGCGCGCGGGCTCCGACTGGGGGCTGGCGACGACCGGCATCGCCGGCCCCGGCGGGGCCCGGCCGGGCAAGCCGGTGGGCCTGGTCTGGGTGGCGACGGCCGGGAGCGGGGAGGTCTGGGCGGAGGAGCTTCACCTGGCCGGCGATCGCCGCCAGGTGAAGGAGGGGGCGGTGGAGGCGCTGCTGGAGGCCTTCCTGCGCACGCTGGAGGGCGGGTGGGGATGAGCGAGACGTGGCGCCTCTTCGTCGCCATCCCCCTCGAGGGGTTGGCGGCGGAGCCGCTCCGGGCGACGCGGAGCGAGTGGGAGCGGCGGCTGCCCGGCCTGCGCTGGGTGGGCGCGGAGCAGCTGCACCTGACGCTCCGCTTCCTGGGCGAGAGCCCGCCCGACCGGGTCGGCCCGCTCCTGGAGCGGCTGGAGCGGGTGGAGCGCCCCGCGACCGGGGCGCCGCTGCGGCTGGCGGGCGGGGGCGCCTTCCCCCAGCCGGCCCGGGCGCGCGTCCTCTGGTGGGGGCTGGCGGCGGAGTGGCTGGAGCCGCTGGCGCGGCAGGTGGAGGAGGCGGTGCGCGCCGCGGGCTGGCCGGCCGAGGAGCGTCGCTTCGTCGGCCACCTGACCGTCGCGCGGGTGCGGGGGGGTGGCAGCCTGGACGCACGGCCGCTTCTGACGGGCTGGCAGGATCGCCTCTGGGCGACGGGGGCCGTCTCCGAGTTCGTCCTCTACCGGAGCCAGCTCCGCCCCCAGGGTCCGCTCTATACCCCTCTGGCGCGCTTTGCCTTCCGCTGACCGGCGGCGCCCGCGGACGGGCGCCGCCCGCCCTCTTGTCACGCCCGTCCGCCGGGTGGATACTGGGAAGGAAGGCATCTGGAAAATGATGGGGGAACGGACCTTGGACCGACAGAAGGCGCTGGACACGGCGCTCCTCCAGATCGAACGGCAGTTCGGAAAGGGCGCCATCATGCGCCTGGGTGAGGCGGCGAGCCAGATGCAGGTGGAGACCATCTCCACCGGCTCGCTGGCCCTCGACTTGGCCCTGGGCGTGGGCGGGCTCCCGCGGGGGCGGGTGGTGGAGATCTTCGGGCCCGAGTCCTCGGGCAAGACCACCGTGGCCCTCCACGTCATCGCCGAGGCCCAGCGAGCCGGCGGCGTCGCCGCCTTCATCGACGCCGAGCACGCCCTCGACCCCGCTTACGCCCGCGGCATCGGCGTCGACGTCGACAACCTGCTGATCTCGCAGCCGGATACGGGCGAGCAGGCGCTGGAGATCGCCGACGCACTGGTCCGCTCCGGGGCGGTGGACGTGGTGGTGGTCGACTCGGTGGCGGCACTGGTGCCCAAGGCCGAGATCGAGGGCGAGATGGGCGACTCCCACGTGGGCCTGCAGGCGCGCCTCATGTCCCAGGCGCTCAGGAAGCTGACCGGCTCCATCTCCCGCTCGCGCACCTGCGTCGTCTTCATCAACCAGCTGCGCGAGAAGGTGGGCGTCATGTTCGGCAACCCCGAGGTGACGCCGGGCGGGCGCGCGCTCAAGTTCTACGCCTCCGTCCGCATCGACGTGCGGCGCGTGGAGTCGCTCAAGCAGGGGGCCGAAAACGTGGGTATCCGCGTCCGCGCCAAGGTGGTGAAGAACAAGGTGGCGCCCCCCTTCAAGCAGGCCGAGTTCGACCTCCTCTACGGGCGCGGCATTTCCAAGGAAGGCGACATCCTGGACATCGGCTCCGAGCTGGACGTGGTGACGCGCACCGGCGCCTGGTACGCCTACGGCGACATGCGGCTGGGTCAGGGCAAGGAAAACGCGCGCGACTTCCTGCGCGAGCATCCGGACGTGGCGGCCGAGATCGAGGCCAGGATCCGCCAGCGGCTCGGCACGGCGACCATCGCCGCCGCGGCGGCGGAAGGGCCCGAGCCGGGGCTGGAGGGTTGAGAGTCACCCGCCTGGAGGAGGATCCGCGCGGCGGCGTGCGCGTAGAGGTGGACGGCCGCGCCGTCGGCTCCGTGGCCGCCGAGGCGGTGCTCGACCTGGGCCTCCGCGCCGGGGCGCCGCTGGACGAGGAGGCCTGGCCGCGGCTGGAGCTGGAGCTGGAGGCGCATGCCGCCACCCGGCGCGCCCTGGGCTGGCTCTCGGTGCACGCGCGGGCGCGGCGCGAGGTGGAGTTGCGCCTGCTGCGGGCGGGCTTTCGGGGGCAGGCGGTGGAGCTGGCGCTGGCGCGCCTGGAGCGGCTGGGCTACCTGGACGACGCCGCGGTCGCTCGCAGGCTGGTCGAGGAGCGGGGGCGGGAGTGGGGAACGGCCCGCCTCCGGCAGGAGCTGCGCAGGCGCGGGCTGCCGCCGGCGATGGTGGAGGAGGCGCTCGCCTCCGCCGGCCTGCCCGGGGAGGAGGAGGTGGCGCTGGAGCTGGCGCGCCGCAGGTGGCTCCGCTGCGGCGACCTGCCGGCGGAGGTCTGCCGCCGACGGCTGGCCGGCTTCCTGAGGCGGCGCGGCTTCGCCTGGCAGGTGGTGGAGGAGGTTCTCGCCCGCCTTGACAGCGATTTCCGTGCCCCCATAGACTGAAAAAGGGCGTATGGCACCGAGACCGGCCGTGGGCCGTTCGCATAGATGACGGGAGATCTGGTGGATCCGGGGCGACGAGGAGAGGGAGGATCGATTCTTCGAGGCCGGACGGTGGGATGAGGGACGGCCGGCAGGGAGCCGTGCCGGGAACGCCCGCCGTGCAAGGCCACCCGAGAGCCCGTCCATTCGAAGCGATCGCCATGGAGGCCGAGCCCCCGCTCGGTCTTTTTTCGCAACTGGGGAGCCCTCCCGTCTCGGGGGGACCGGGGGCGGGAAGACCGGCGGACCGCCCCCGCCGCGGAAGGTGGGGCGGGTCGTGTCCTTTCTGACGATGACAGGGGTGAAGGAGCGTGGCGTGGAACGCGCTGGTCGCCCTGCTGGCGGGGCTCCTCGCGGGCGGCGGCGCGACCTATCTGTGGGCGCGCAGCCTGTCGACGAGCCTGGTCCGCCAGGCGGAGCAAGAGGCCGCCCGCATCCGTGAGCAGGCGGCCCAGGAGCGGGAGCAGCTGCTGCTGCAGGGGAGACTGGAAGCCGAGGAGGAGTCGCGCAAGCTGGTCCGCCAGGCGCAGGCGGAGGCCCAGGCCTGGCGTTCCGAGGTGCAGAAGGTCGAAAGCCGGCTGGAGCAGCGGGAAGAGGGGCTGGAGCGCCGCGCGCGCCAGCTGGACCGGCGGGAGGAGGAGATCGAGGCCCGGGCGCACGAGGCGGAGGCGCTCCGCGCCGAGGCCGAGCGGCTCCGCCAGCAGCAGATGACGGAGCTGGAACGGATCGCCGGGCTGACCCGGCAGCAGGCCCGGGAGGAGCTGATGGGCGAGGTGCGGCAGACGGCCGAGCGGGAGGCCGCGCTGCTGGCCCGCCAGATCGAGGAGGAGGCGCGCGCCCGGGCCGAGCGCGAGGCGCGCGAGGTGATCGCCCAGGCGATCCAGCGCTGCGCCGCCGACTACGTGGCCGAGTCGACCGTCTCGGTGGTGCCCATTCCCAGCGAGGACATGAAGGGTCGCATCATCGGCCGCGAGGGACGGAACATCCGGGCCTTCGAGGCCATCGCCGGTGTCGACCTGATCGTGGACGACACGCCGGAGGCGGTGGTCGTCTCCGCCTTCGAGCCGGTGCGGCGCGAGAAGGCGCGCCTGGCCCTGGAGATGCTGGTGGCCGACGGGCGCATCCACCCCGCGCGCATCGAGGAGGTCTACCAGAAGGCCGAGCGTGAGATCGAGCAGGAGATCCAGGAGGCGGGCGAGGAAGCCTGCCTCGAGGTGGGCGTCCACGGTCTCCACGGGGAGCTGGTGCGCACGCTGGGGCGGCTCAAGTTCCGCACGAGCTACGGCCAGAACGTGCTGCGTCACTCGGTCGAGGTGGCCCACCTGGCCGGGATGATGGCCAGCATGCTGGGCGCGGACGTCGCCGTGGCCAAGCGGGCCGGCCTGCTCCACGACATCGGCAAGGCCATCGACCGCGAGATGGAGGGCACCCACGTGATGCTGGGCATGGAGCTTCTGCGCCGCTACCACGAGCCGGAGGCGGTCATCCACGCCATGTCCACCCATCACGGCGAGTTCGAGGCCGAGAGCGTCGAGGCGGTGCTGGTGACGGCCGCGGACGCGCTCTCGGCGGCGCGGCCGGGCGCCCGCCGCGAGACGCTGGAGGCCTACATCCAGCGGCTCGCCAAGCTGGAGGAGATCGCCAGCTCCTTCAAGGGTGTGGAGAAGTCGTACGCCATCCAGGCGGGGCGCGAGATCCGCATCATCGTCAAGCCGGACGAGGTGGACGACCTGGGCTCCTGGACCATGGCCAAGGAGATCGCGCGTCGCATCGAGAAGGAAATGCAGTATCCGGGTCAGATCAAGGTGACGGTCATCCGCGAGTCGCGGGCCGTGGAGTACGCGCGCTGAGGAGGCGGGCCTTGCGGCTCCTCTTCATCGGGGACATCGTGGGCAAGCCGGGGCGGGAGATGGTCCGGGAGGTCCTCTCCCGCCTCGTCCGCGAGCAGGCGATCGACGCGGTGGTAGCGAACGCCGAGAACGCCGCGGGTCACGCCGGCCTCACCCCGGCGGTGGCGAGGGAGCTTCTGGAGGCCGGCGTGGACGTGATCACGCTGGGCGACCACGCCTGGGACCGGAAGGAGCTTCTGCCGGCCATCGACGAGCTGACCGCCGTCGTCCGGCCCGCCAACTACCCGCCCGGGGTGCCGGGCCAAGGCTGGCTGGTCAAGGAGCTGCCGAACGGCCTGCGGCTGGGCGTCGTCAACCTGCTGGGGCGGGTCTTCATGCGCGTCCAGGCGGACGACCCCTTCCGCAAGGCGGACGAGGTGCTGGCGGAGATGGCGGGGCGGGCGGACGTGGTGCTGGTCGACTTCCACGCCGAGGCCACCTCGGAGAAGGCGGCCCTGGGCTGGTACCTCGACGGCCGGGTGAGCGCCGTCCTGGGGACGCATACCCATGTGCAGACCGCCGACGAGCGGATCCTGCCCGGGGGGACCGCCTGCCTGAGCGACGCGGGCATGACCGGGCCCAGCGAGTCGGTCCTGGGCGTGGAGACGTCGCTGGCGTTGGAACGCTTCCTTACGCAGATGCCCGTCCGCTTCGAGGTGGCGCGGGGACCGCGCCAGTTCTGCGCGGCGGTGGTGGACGTGGAGCCCGAGAGCGGACGGGCCACGGCCATCCGCCGCATCTTCCTGCGAGAGAACGCGCAAGGCGCCTAGCCGGGGAGGCAAGCGATGGCGGCCGACCTGCACAACCACACCATCTACTCCGACGGGACGATCTCGCCCGCCCAGCTGCTCCGCTGGGGGGCCGACCTGAAGCTGGCCTATCTGGGGATCACCGACCATGACACCGACGAGGGGATCGCGCACGCCCGCAAGGCGGTCGAGGAGCTGCGGAAGAAGGGCTTCCAGCCGCCGGAGCTGGTGCCGGGGGTGGAGTTGAGCACCGAGGTCCAGTCTCGCTCCGTCCATCTGCTCGCCTACTGGCCGGAGCTGGGCGACGGGCCGCTGGCGGAGCTGCTGGCGCGGATGCAGCGCGAGCGCGTGGCGCGCATCGAGCGGATGGTGGCCAAGCTGGGCGAGGAGAACCTCTTTGTGGACCTGGACCGGGTGCGCGAGCTGGCCGGCCCGGGGGTGATCGGCCGGCCCCATGTCGCCCGGGCGCTGGTGGAGGAGGGGTACGCCTCCAGTGTGGAGGAGGCCTTCGACCTCTACCTGGTCCGGGGACGCCCGGGCTACGTGCCCCGTCCCAAGCTCGACCCGCCCGCGGCCGCCGAGGCCGTCCACGCCGCCGGGGGCGTCTGCGTGCTGGCCCACCCGCGGCTGGTGGGCGACGAGGGACTGGTGGAGCAGCTGGCGGCCTCCGGGCTGCTGGACGGGCTGGAGGCGTGGCACCCCGAGCACAACGCGACCGAGACGCAGCGCTACCTCGACCTGGCCCACCGCTACCGCCTGGTTACCACCGGCGGCAGCGACTTCCACGCCCAGGGCGAGGGGAGCGGCCGCCTGGGCGCCGCCACGGCGCCCGACGAGGTGGTGAACGAACTGTGGAGCCGGAGGAAGAGGGCCTAGCCGCCGCGGGCGGAGGCGGGGAGGCGTCCGTCTCGCTGGAGGAGGCGTGCGAGCGGCTGCGCATCCGCCCCTACCTCTTCCGCACGCTGGCCCAGCAGCAGCCCGAGATCTTCCGCACCGTGCTGGAGGCGGGAGAGCGGCGGGTGCGCGTCGGCGACCTGGCGGCCATGGAACGCTTCCTGGCGCGGCGCGCCGGCTGCACGGAGGAGGCGGCGCGGCCGGGCGAGACCGCGGAGGAGCCGGCGGGCGCGGAAGAAGAGGAGGCGCGCTCGCCCGAGGAGCGGCTGGCGCGCGTGGAGGCGCGACTCGCCCGCCTCGAGGAGGCCCTGGCCTCCGAGCGCGACCAGTGGCTGACCAGCCTGACGCGCCTGCAGCAGGAAGTACGCCAGCTCCGCTACGAGCTGGCCGCCGCCACGCCGCGCCGGGCGCGGCGCCGCTTCCGCCTGCCCGGCTTCGGCAGGGGCGGCGGGCTGCCCGGCGAGACGGCCGGCCCGGGGAGCGGGCCGGCCTGACCGCGCCCGGTCCAACGGCCGGTTCAGCGCGTGCTGGGCAGGGCCACGCCCCAGGTGTAGGAGCGCTTGTAGATGCGCAGGAGCAGCGACGAATTGATCTCCCGGATGCCGCGGATGCGGCTCAGCTTGTGCAGGAGGAACTCGGCCAGCTCGCGGTTGTCGGCGAAGAAGGCGCGCGCCACCACGTCGTATTCGCCGGTGGCGGCGGCCACGTAGTGGACCTCCGGCAGCGCTGTCAGATCCTCCAGCACGCTTTCGATATCCGCGGTCTCCACTCTGAGCCCGAAAAACGCCGCCGTCTCGAAGCCGACCGCGAAGGGGTCGGCGATGGCGGCGACGCGAATCAGGCCCGCCTCCTTCAGCTGGTTGAACCGGCGCCGGACGGTGCCCTCGGTGACGCCGATGCGGGCGGCCATGTCCACGAAGGACATGCGCCCGTCGGCCTGCAGCAGCTCGATGATCTGGCGATCGACGGGGTGAATGGTCTCCAACGGCGACCCCCTCCGGCCGGTGACGAATTCCGTGCGAAAGCCGGCACGACGGAAATACGGTATCAGAGGGGAGCGTCTTCCACAATCCCTCGCTGGGGCGTTTGCCCGCGACGGCGGCCGCGCCTTGGACCCGCCTTCCGGGCGGCGGGTATAATGCCGGCAGCACGAGCGGGGGGTCTTCCATTGACGGGGCGGTACTACATCCGCACGTGGGGCTGCCAGATGAACGAGCGGGACAGCGAGATCCTGGCCGGGCAGCTCGAGAGCATGGGCTACGAGGCGGCGGAGCGGCCCGAGGAGGCCGACGTCGTCCTTCTCAATACGTGCACCATCCGCGACAACGCGGACCAGAAGCAGCTGGGTGAGCTGGGGCGCCTCAAGCCGCTCAAGGCACGAAATCCGGCGATGATCCTGGGCGTCGCCGGCTGCATGGCGCAGGTGCCCGAGGCGGTGGAGCGGATCCGGCGGCAGGCGCCCTTCGTCGACCTGGTCTTCGGCACGCACAACCTCCACCAGCTGCCCCAGCTGATCGAGCGGGCGCGGCAGAGCGAGGAGATGGTGGTGGACGTCTGGCAGTACGCCGAGGGCGTCCAGGAGCACCTGCCCTCCCGCCGTGCGCCCGGCGTGCGCGCCTGGGTGAACGTCATCTACGGCTGCGACAAGTACTGCACCTACTGCATCGTCCCCTACACCCGCGGCCGGGAGCGGAGCCGGCGTCCGGAGGAGATCCTGGCCGAGGTGCGCCAGCTGGTGGAGGAGGGCTACCGCGAGATCACCCTCCTGGGCCAGAACGTCAACTCCTACGGCCACGACCTGCCCGAGCGCTACGACTTCGCCGACCTGCTGCGCGACGTCGACCGTCTGCCGGGAATCGGCTGGGTGCGCTTCATGACCTCCCACCCGCGCGACTTCACGCCGCGCCTGATCGAGACGCTGGCCGAGACCGAGCACGTCTGCGAGCACATCCACCTGCCCGTCCAGTCCGGCTCCGACGCCGTCCTGCGGCGGATGAACAGGAAGTACACCGCCGCCCAGTACCTGGAGACGGTGGAGCGGATCCGCGAGCGCATCCCCGGCGCGACGCTGACCACCGACATCATCGTCGGCTTCCCGGGCGAGACGGAGGAGGACTTCCAGGCGACGCTGGAGCTGGTCCGGCGGGTCCGCTACGACAACGCCTTCACCTTCGTCTACTCGCCGCGCGCCGGCACGGTGGCGACGCGCTGGCTGGCCGACGACCCCGCCGGTGAGGAGGAGAAGCACCGCCGCCTGGAGCGCCTCAACGAGCTGGTCTATGCCATCGCCCGCGAGAAGAACGAGGCGCTGGTGGGCCGCGAGGTGGAGGTGCTGGTGGAGGGGCCGAGCCGCAAGGACCCCTCCGTCTTTACGGCGCGGACGCGCGGCAACAAGCTGGTCCTCCTCCCCGGCGAGGAGGTGCGGGCGGGCGAGTGGAGGCGGGTGCGCATCACCCGGGCGCAGACCTGGACGCTGGAGGCGGTCCCGGCCGACCGTCCGGAGGCCCGCCCGGCGGCGCTGGCAGGTGGGCGGGCGTGAGGGCGGAGGTGCTGATCCGCGCGCGCGAACTGGCCCGGGCGCTGGAGGAGAGCGAGGAGGTTCGCGAGCTGCGCGCGGCCGAGGCCCTCCTGGCCGAGCGGGGTACGGCCGACGCGGAGGCGGGCCGGCGCTACCGCGAGGCGCGCCTGCGAGTGGAGGCGCTGACCGGTGCCGTCCTGGACGTGCTCTCGGCGGCGCTGACCGGCGGGCCCGCGGCCCGGGCGGGAGGCTGCGCCTCGTGCGGGCTGGCGGCCGGGCCGGCGGCCCGCCTGGGGGCATGAGCGCGGCCGAGCCGGCGGACGGCGCGCGCGCCGAGGGGCGCGGCGCCCCGCCGCTGCTGGAGCAGTACCTGCGCATCAAGGGCGAGCATCCCGAGGCGCTCCTCTTCTTCCGGCTGGGCGACTTCTTCGAGCTCTTCTTCGAAGACGCCGAGATCGCCGCGCGCGAGCTGGATCTCACCCTGACCGGGCGCGAGCTGCAAAAGGGCCGCCGGGTGCCCATGTGCGGCGTCCCCCACCACTCGGCGGAGGGCTACATCCGCCGCCTGGTCGAGAAGGGCTACCGGGTGGCGCTCTGCGAGCAGATGGAGGATCCCCGCCTGGCCAGGGGGCTGGTGGAGCGCCAGGTGATCCGCGTCATCAGCGCGGGGACGCTCCTGGAGCCCGGCCTCCTGGAGGCGGGGAAGAACAACTTCCTGGCGGCGCTGGCGCCCGGCCGGCAGGCGCTGGGCCTGGCCTACGCCGACGCCTCCACGGGCGAGTTCCGCGCCGGCGAGTGGAGCGGCGGCGAGGAGGGCTGGCTGGAGGAGCTGGACCGCCTCCAGCCGGCCGAGGTGCTCCTTCCGGAGGGCGTCGCCGGGGAGCTGGAGGAGGCCGTCCGGAACCGCGGCCTCCGCCTCACCCTGCGCCCGCCGCGGGAGTTCGAGCCGGGACGGGCGAAGGCTCGGCTGCGCGAGCACTTCGGGCTCGCCTCGCTGGACGCCTTCGACCTGGAGGGGAGGCCGCAGGGGACGGCGGCGGCGGGCGCGCTCCTGGCCTACCTGGCCGAGTCGCAACCGGCCGGCGTCGCCCAGCTGACGGAGATCCGCCTCCTGCAGCCGGGCGAGGTGATGCTCCTGGACGCGGCCACGCGCCGCAACCTGGAGCTGGTGCAGCGCGGCCCGGAGGGGGGGCGGCAGGGGACGCTCCTGGAGACGCTGGACGGGACGGTGACCGCCCCCGGCCTGCGCACGCTGCGGCGCTGGATCGAGCGGCCGCTGACGCGGGCGGAGGCGGTCAACCGGCGGCTGGACGCGGTGGAGACCCTGGTCCGCCACCCCCTGGAGCGCGCCCGCCTGCGGCGACTGCTGGGCGGCGTGCGCGACGCCGAGCGGCTGGCCACGCGCGCCGTCCTCGGCCTGGCCGGCCCGCGCGACCTGCTGGAGATGGCCCAGACGCTGGAGGCGGCGGCCGAGGCGCAGCGCCTCCTGGCGGGCATGGAGCTGCCGGAGCTGCTGGCGGGGCTGGCCGCGGCGCTGGAGCCGCCGCCGGATCTGGCCGAGGAGATCCGCCGCGCGCTGGTCGACGAGCCGCCGGTCGCGCCCGGCGAGGGCGACGTCATCCGTCCCGGCTACGACGCCGAGGTGGACCGGCTGCGCGCGCTCAGCCGCCACAGCGAGGAGGAGATCCGCGCCGTGGAGCGGCGCGAGCGCGAACGGACGGGGATCCGCAGCCTCCGCCTGGGCTACAACCGCGTCTTCGGCTACTACATCGAGGTCTCTCGCGCGCAGCGCCACCTGGTGCCGCCCGACTACGTGCGCAAGCAGACGCTGGCCAACGCCGAGCGCTTCGTCACCGAGGAGCTGCGGGCGCTGGAGGAGCGGGTGGAGAGCGCGCGCGAGGAACTCCTGCGGCGGGAGAGCGAGCTCTTCGCCGCGCTCCGCCAGCGGGTGGGGGCGGAGCTGGCGCGCCTGCGGGCGCTGGGTGGCGCCCTGGGGCGGCTGGACGCGCTCCAGGGGCTGGCCGAGGTGGCCGCCCAGCGCGGCTGGGTGCGCCCGCAGGTGGACGAGGGCGAGCGCATCGAGATCGCCCAGGGGCGCCATCCGGTGGTGGAGCGGGCGCTCCCACCGGGGAGCTTCGTCCCGAACGACGTGCTCCTGGGGCCGGAGCGGAGGGTGCTCCTGATCACCGGGCCCAACATGGCCGGCAAGTCCACCTATGCGCGCCAGGTGGCGGTTCTGGTGCTGGCGGCGCAGGTGGGAAGCTTCCTGCCGGCGGAGTCGGCGCACGTGGGCGTCGTCGACCGGATCTTCACCCGCATCGGCTCGGCCGACGACCTGGCGGCGGGCAAGTCGACCTTCATGGTGGAGATGGGCGAGGTGGCGCATATCCTCCGCCAGGCGACGGCGCGCAGCCTGGTGGTGCTGGACGAGGTGGGCCGCGGCACCAGCACCTTCGATGGGCTCAGCCTGGCTTGGGCGGTCACCGAGTACCTGCACGACCGGGTGGGGGCGCGGACGCTCTTCGCCACCCACTACCACGAGCTGACCGGGCTGGAGGCGAAGCTGCCGGCGCTGGTCAACCTGACCATGGCGGTGGAGGAGGAAGGGGGACGGATCCTCTTCCTGCGCCGCGTCCGTCCCGGGGCGGCCGACCGCAGCTACGGCATCGAGGTGGCGCGCCTGGCCGGCGTGCCGGCGGAGGTGCTGCGCCGGGCGCAGCGCATCCTGGAGCGGCTGGAGCGCGAGCAGGCACGGCGCGAGGCGCGCGGCCGCCTGGAGGGTTCGCCGGAGGCGGAGCAGCTTTCGCTCCTGCCGCCGCCGGAGGCGGTCCAAGTGCTGGAGGAGCTGCGCAGCCTGGACGTGGAGCGGACGACGCCGCTGGAGGCGCTCCAGCGCCTGGCCACCTGGCAGGCGCTGCTCCGGGGGGGCGGGGCGTGAGGGCGGCGTCCGCCGGGGGAGGCCGGCACCGGTGACCATCCGCCGCCTGCCGCCGGAGGTGGCCGAGCGCATCGCCGCCGGCGAGGTGATCGAACGCCCGGCCTCCGTGGTCAAGGAGCTGGTGGAGAACGCCCTGGACGCCGGCGCCCGCCGGGTGGTGGTGGAGCTGGAGGAGGGCGGGCGTGCCGCCATCCGCGTCCGGGACGACGGCCAGGGCATCGCCCCCGACGAGCTGCCGCTGGCGGTGGAGCGGCACGCCACCTCCAAGCTGGAGCGCTTCGAGGACCTGAAGCGGCTGGGCACGCTGGGCTTCCGCGGCGAGGCGCTGGCCAGCGTGGCGGCCGTCGCCCGCCTGACGCTGGAGAGCCGCCCGCCCGGGCTGGAGGCCGGTCGCCGCCTGCGCCTCCGCCCGGGCGCCGAACCTCTCCTGGAGCCGGTGGCCATGGCGCCCGGGACGCGGGTGGAGGTGCTCGACCTCTTCTACAACATGCCGGCGCGCCGCGCCCACCTGCGCTCGCCGCGCGCCGAGCTCCTGGCTTGCGAGGAAGTCGTCTCCGGCCACGCCCTGGCCCGCCCCCAGGTGGCCTTCCGCCTTCTCCACGAGGGCCGCCCGCTGCTGGAGACGCCGGGCGACGGCGAGCTGCGCCACGTGGTGGCGGCGCTCTGGGGCGAGGAGCTGGCCGCCTCACTCCTGCCGCTGGAGGAGCTCTGGCCGCCGCTGGGCCTGCATCTCTCCGGACTCGCGAGCCCGGCCGGGCTGGGGAGGGCGTCGCGCACCTTCCAGCGTGTGGCGGTCAACGGGCGGCCGGTGGAGAACCTGGCCCTGCGCATGGCGGCCGAGGAAGCCTACCGGAACCTGCTCCCGCTCCGCCACCACCCGGTCCTCCTTCTGGCGCTGGAGCTTCCGCCCGGCGAGGTGGACGTCAACGTCCACCCGGCCAAGCGCGTGGTCCGCTTCCTGCGCGAGCGGGCCGTTCACGGCGCCGTCCACGCGGCGCTCCGCCGCGCGCTCGAGGCGGGCCGGAGGCCGCGCGCGGCCTCCGGCGGCGGCGCGCCCGCGGGAGGACCCCCGGCCGCCCCGGAGCGCCTGCGCGAGCCGGCGGCCACCTGGGAGTGGCTCGAGCTCTACGCGCCGGCGGGGGCGGAGGCCGCCGCGGAGGAGGGCGCCCCGCCAGGGGCGCTCGGCCCGGCGCGGGAGGGCGCGGCCGGTGAGAGGGAGTCGCCCGGCCGGCTGCCGCCGCTCCGCCCGCTGACCCAGCTTCACGCCACCTATCTGCTCTGCCTGGGCGGCGCGGAGGGGGCGGAGGAGCTCTGGCTGGTCGACCAGCACGCGGCCGACGAGCGGTACTGGTTCGAGCGCCTGGAGGGGGGCGCGGGCGCAGGGCTCGCCCAGCCCCTGGCCGTCCCCGCCAGCGTCGCCCTTGACCGGGGCCGCCGGGCGGCCTGGGAGGCACGGCGGTCGCTGCTGGAGGCGCTGGGTTTCCGGGCGGAGCCGGGCGGTCCGGCGAGCCTCTGGCTGCGCGCGGTGCCCGCGGGCGTGCGCGGGCCGGAGCAGCTCTTCGCCGAGCTGCTCGACGAGGCCGAGCCGGCGGGCGCCTGGGAGGAGCGGCTTCGCGCCGCCCGGGCCCGCCTGGCCTGCCACGCGGCGGTTCGCGCCGGCGACGCGCTGGCGCCGCCGGCCCAGGCGGCCCTGTTGGCGCGCTGGTCCGCCTGCCGGCAGCCATGGACCTGCCCGCATGGGCGGCCGACCGCGATCCGCATCGGGGAGGAGGAGCTGGCGCGGAGGTTCCTGCGGCGTTGAAGGACGGGGGGCGCGAGCGCTGGACGCTGGTGCTGGTCGGCCCCACGGCCGTGGGCAAGAGCGAGGTAGCCCTGGCGCTGGCCGAGCGCTTCGGCGGAGCGGTGGTGACCGCCGACTCGGCCCAGGTCTACCGCGGCCTCGACGTGGGGACGGACAAGCCGCCGCTTGACCAGCGCCGGAAGATTCCGCATTATTGTCTTGATCTGGCAGAACCGGTTGCGGAATTCAGTGTCGCAAGCTGGTTGAGTGCGGCACGGGACGCCATCGCGGCGTGTCGCCGCTCCGGGCGGCTGCCCATCGTGGCCGGGGGTACCGGCCTTTACGTCGAAGCGCTTCTGCGCGGTTACACGTTCGCCCCGCACTCGCCCCAGCTGCGACGCCAACTCGTTCGACGCCTCGAGGCGGAAGGCCTGGAGCCGCTCCTCCGGGAGCTGGCGGCGCGCGATCCGGAGGCCTGCCGGCGCGTCGACCGGGCCAACCCGCGCCGTGTCGTGCGTGCCCTGGAGCGCGCCCTGCTCGCGCCCGGGCGGACGCTCTCCGGCGATCCCGCCGGGCCGCCGGCCGGGGAGCGGGCGCGGACCGACCGGGAGCTGCTGGGCAGGGTCGTGGTGGTGGGGCTCTGCCGCGACCGGGAAGAACTGGCTGCGCGCATCCGCCGCCGGATCGTGCGCGAGATGGAGGACGGCCTCCTGGAGGAGGTGCGGGGGCTCCTGGCCCGGGGCGTGCCGCCTTCCGCCGCCTCCATGCAGGCGCTGGGCTACCGGCAGCTGGCCGCCCACCTGCTGGACGGCCTGCCGCTGGAGCGGGCGCTGGAGCGGCTCGAACGCGACACGCGACGCTTCGCCAAGCGACAGATGAGCTGGTTCCGCAACCGGTTGTCTGGGGCCACCTGGTTCAACCTCAGCCTGGGCGGCCCCGGCCCGGTGGAACGATGGCTCCAGTCAATCCTTGCCAGGTCGCCGGGTATGCCGGGGTCCGGACCGGCATACTAAGTTTCAACGCGCTCCTTGGCCGTGGCGACGGGGCGGGAGGCACACGCGCCCGGAGCGCAGGGCAAGGGGTGGTCGCATGGTCGCCAAAGGGAGAACCGCATCGGGAACGGCCTCGCTACAGGGACGTCCGGTCTTCCTGAGCACCTATCCTCCCCAGCGCTGCGGCATCGCCACCTTCACGCAGCACCTGGTGGGGGCCATGGAGGCGGTCACCGCCGAGCGCCCCGCCGTGCTGGCGGTCAGCGACGGCATCCCCGCCTCCCTTTATCCGCCGGAGGTGGTGGCCGCCATCGCGCGCGAGGACCGGCCCGCCTACCGCGAGGCGGCACGTCTGCTCAACCGCTCGGGCGCCTCCGCGCTGGTGGTGCAGCACGAGTACGGCATCTTCGGCGGGCAGGACGGGAGCGACGTCCTGGAGCTGGTGGAGTCGCTGGAGATCCCCTGGGTGGTGACGCTGCACACCGTCCTGCGGCGCCCCACGCCGCGGCAGCGCGAGGTGGTGCGGCGGATGGCGGCGCGCGCCCGGCGCGTGGTGGTGCTGGCGCGCCGCGCGCGCGAGATCCTGGCCGAGGTGTATGGTGTCGACCCCGCGCGGCTGGTCCACATCCCGCACGGGGCGCCCGACGGCCTGCCCACCTCGCGCCACGAGGTCAGGCGGCGCCTCGGTCTCGAGCGGGCGACGGTCCTCTGCACCCTGGGTCTGATCAACCCGGGGAAGGGGATCGAATACGTGATCGAGGCGCTTCCTGAGCTGGTCCCCGACTTCCCCGACCTCCTCTACCTGGTGCTGGGACAGACGCACCCGGGCGTCCTGCGCCACTCGGGGGAGTCCTACCGCGAGATGCTCAAGGCGCGGGCGCGCCAGCTGGGCGTGGAGCGCCACGTGCGCTTCGTCGACGCCTACCTGGACGACGCTGCACTGGTGGAGTACCTGGCCGCCTCCGACATCTACATCACGCCCTACCTCTCGCCGGAGCAGATCTCCAGTGGCACGCTGGCCTACGCCGTCGGCCTGGGCAAGGCGGTCATCTCCACCCCCTACGCCTACGCGCAGGAGCTGCTGGCCGACGGGCGGGGGCTGTTGGTGCCCTTCCGCGACGCGGGCGCCCTGGCCGAGGCGGTCCGCGCCATCCTCGCCTCGCCGCGCCTGCGCCGTGGCATGGAGCGCCGGGCGAGGCTGGTCGGGCGCTCCATGGCCTGGCCGCGCGTGGCCGAGGCGTACGCCGAGCTGGTGGGCGAGGTGGCCGCGCCCGCGGGCGGGGGCGAGGGTGCCTTCCGCTTCCTGCCGCTGGGCGGGGGTCGGGCCGGCGCGCTGGCGATGGAGGGAGGTGTGGCGCGCCATGAGGCTGCCGCCTCCCACGCTGGACCATCTCTGGCGGATGACCGATGAGACCGGACTCATCCAGCACGCCGCGGGCGCCATCCCGCTGCGCGCCACGGGCTACACCACCGACGACAACGCGCGGGCGCTGATCGCGGCGCTCTGGGCCTACCGGCGCGGGGAGCGCGAGGCGGCGGTGCTGGCCGACCGCTACCTCGCCTTCCTGGGCTGGGCGCGTCAGGCGGACGGCTCCTTCCACAACGAGTTCGGCTATGACCGTCGTCCGTTGCCGGGCGGCCGCAGCGAGGACGCCACCGGACAGGCGGTCTGGGCGCTGGGCGAGGCTGTGGCGGCGGGCGAGCCGCGCTGGTCGGAGACGGCACGGCTCTGGCTGGAGGGTTCGCTGGAGGCGGCGGGGCGGCTGGGCTACGTCCGCTCCGCGGCCTTCGCCCTGCTGGGCCTGGCGCGGGCGGCGGAGGCCGTCGGCTCCGGCGACCTCGGGCGGCGCCTGGCCGGGACGGGCGAGCGGCTGACCACCTTTCTGCTGGAGCGTTACCATGCCGAGAGGCGACCCGACTGGGAGTGGCTGGAGGACCGGTTGACCTACGCCAACGCGGCGTTGCCGGCCGCCCTTCTGGCCGCGGGGCGGAGCTGGGGCTGGCGGGAGGCGACCCGGGCCGGCGAGACCATGCTGCGCTGGCTGGACGGCGTCAGCTGGGAGGGCGAGCTGCTGGTACCGGTGGGCAACCGCGGCTGGTACCCGCGCGGTGGAGAGAAGGCGCGTTTCGACCAGCAGCCCGTCGACCCGGCCTGGATGGTGCTGGCCCATGCCGAGGCGGCGACGGCGCTGGGCCGCGGGCGTCACCTGGAGCGGGCGCAGGCGGCGCTGGCCTGGTTCCTGGGCCGGAACCTGGCGGGGTTGCCGCTGGTCGATCCCGCCACCGGAGGCTGCCACGACGGCCTGGGGCCCGACGGGGTCAACCGGAACCAGGGTGCGGAGTCGACGCTGGCCTGGCTCCTCGCCTTCTACGCTGCGGAGCGCGCGCGGGCGGCGCTGGCCGGCCAGGGTCCGGAGGGCGTGCGCGCGGAGGCGGAGCCGGCGCTGGGCGCCACGGGCAGCTGAGCGACGGAGGCGGGTGAACGATGGAGACGATCGAGCCGCAGGTCGGGGACGGCGCCAGGGTGGTGGAGAAGCCCTGGGGCCGCGAGATCTGGTGGGCGCAGACGGAGCGCTACGTGGGCAAGATCATCGAGGTGCGGGCGGGCGGCTCGCTCAGCCTCCAGTACCACGAGCGGAAGATGGAGAGCATGTACTTCGTCGAGGGGAGCGGGACGCTGCTCCTGGGTGATCGGGAGATTCCCATCCGGCCGGGCCTCCATGTGACCATCCCGCCAGGGACGCGCCACCGCGTCCTGGCGGCCTCGGACGTCCGCTTCTTCGAGGTCTCCTCGCCCGAGGTGGAGGACGTGGTCCGGCTGGAGGACGCCTACGGCCGGGCCGGGCAGAGCGCCTGACGGGCCGGACGGGCCCGGGGGAGGCGGGGCGCGCCGCGGGCGGCGCGCCCCGCCGGCTGGCCGAGGGAAGGCCACCTCAACGGCGCAGCGCCTCCACCGGCTCCAGCGCGGCGGCCGAGAGCGCCGGGTAGACGCCGAAGACGAGACCCGAGCCGAGCGCCACCAGGACGGCCACCTGGACGGCCTCGGGCGTGACCACGGTCTCGAAGCCGTAGCGGGCGAAGAGGCGGCTCCCCCAGAGGCCCGCGCCGACCCCGGCCGCCGCTCCGGCGGCGCTCAGGAGCAGCGCCTCCAGCAGGAACTGGGTGACCAGGTCGCCCCGCTTCGCGCCCAGCGCCCGGCGCAGGCCGATCTCGCCGGTGCGCTCGGCCACCGCCACCAGCATGATGTTCATGATCCCCAGTCCGCCCACCAGCAGCGAGACGGCCGCCATGCCCCCCAGCAGGAGAGTCATCACGCGGTTGGCGCGGTCGGCCTCCCGGATCATCTGGTTCAGGTTGGTGATGCTCAGCAGCTCCCGACCGGCAGGAAGCGGGGAACCCGCCTGCGACGCCCCGCCGCCCGGAGGGGCAGGCGGCCGGACGGGGGCGCCGCCACCCGGACCGGCCGGGAGCGCGCCCGCAGGGAGCCCGCCCGGTCCGCCCGGTCCTCCCGGTCCGGGCGCGGGGGCGGACTGGTCGAGGCCCAGCTGGCGGCGGAAGATGCGCCCCAGCTGGGCGACGGCCAGCTGCGCCTCCTCGGGCGAGCGGGCCTTCACCCAGATCTCGTCCGCGTCGTTCCGCTGCATCAGCTCCTCGGCGAGCGTGTAGGGGATGAGGATACTCCGGTCCACTTCCTGGGGGTCGCCCGGGCGCGGGGCGAGCACCCCCATGATGCGGAACTCCTGGCCGCTCACGGTCAGGCTGTAGCCGACCGGATCGCGCCCGTTGAGCAGGCCGCGCGCCAGCTCGTAGCCGATGACGGCCACGTGGAGCCGCCGGCGGACGTGGAAGTCGTTGAAGAAGCGGCCGGAGAGGAGGTCGAGGCCGCGCACCCGCACGTACTCGGCGGAGACGCCGAGCACCGGGAGGCTCCCCCGGCTCCAGCGCCAGCGGACCGCCAGCGACTTGGTCAGGATGGGCGTGGCCGCCTCCAGGGAGGGGACGCGCTCGACCAGCGTGGCCGCCTCCGCGGGGTCGAGGTGGACGTTGGGGTCCTCCGCCTTGATGACGATCACGTTGCTCCCCAGGCGTTCGAACTGGCGGACCACCGCTTGGCGCGCACCCTCGCCGATGGCCATCAGCCCGATCACCGAAGCGACGCCGATGCCTACGCCGAGCACGGTGAGGACGGAGCGGAGCGGCCGGGCCAGCACGCCGTGCCAGGCCACCTGGAGGGCGAAGGCCATCCTCACCAGCGCTCGCCGGGCCGTACCCGCCACCCGCCGGAGCATGTCGTCACCCCCTAGCCGCCCGAGCCCGAGCCGCTAGTCGGGCCACCGGCGCCGCCGGGAGCGCCGCCCGGGCCGCCGGAGCCGGAACCGCCCGGAGCACCCTGGCCTCCCTGGGTGGAGGAGCCCGGCAGGAGGCTGGGCGAGGTGAGGTGCTGGCTGGGCAGCAGGTCGGCGGAGCTGCCGGTGATCACGCGGTCGCCCGGTTTGAGGCCGGAGAGCACCTGGGCGTAGCGGTCGTTGACCAGCCCCAGCCGCACGATCACCGTCCGCGCGGTGCCATTCCTCTCCATCACCTCCACCTTCGACTGGCCGTCTTCCTCGAAGATGGCCTCCACCGGCACCAGCAGGGCGTCCCTGGCGCTGCCGGCGTCGATGTGGGCCCGGGCCTGCATCCCGGGGCGCAGCTCGGGCACCCCGTCCACCTGGATGACGACCTGGAACTGGGTGACGCCGCTCTGGTCCTTGCCCATCATGGCCACGTTGGTCACCGTGCCGTGGAGCACCCGCCCGGGCAGGGCGTCCACCGTCACCTGCACCGGCGCGCCCTGCTTCACCTTGACCACGTCCACGTCGCTCACCTGGGCAAAGAGCTGCATGCGGGCGGTGTTGAGCACTTGGCCCAGATACTGGCCGGGTTGCAGCAGGGCGCCCGGTTGCAGGGGCGGCACGCCGACCACGATGCCGTCCATGGGCGAGCGGACCTCAAGCAGGCTCGCCTGGGCCTGGTCCTGGGCCAGCTTCTGCTCGGCGTCGTGCAGGCTCTCAAGCTTCGCCTCCACGGAGGACTGGAAGGTGCTTCCCGAAAGGGTGAGGAGGGGGTCGCCGCGGCGGACCGGCTGCATGTCCTGGACGAAGAGACGCGTGACGGAGGCGTCGGCGGGGCTGGTCAGCGCCTCGCTCTGCCCGTAGCTCTCGATCTGCTGGCAGTAGCGGAGCCAGCTGATCGAGGAGGGCTCGCCCGTGGCGGGGCCCGAGGAACCGGCCCGGTTGCCGCGCGCGAAGCCCACCTGCGCCTGCATGCCCGGGCGGAGTAGGCCCGGGTTGACCCCTTCCAGGGTGACCCAGTAGACGAACTGGGAGGGCCCGCTCGCCTGGCTGCCGGAGCCGGAGGGGGCGCCGGTGCCGCAGTCGTTGAGCTCGGAGAGCGGCGTCGGGATGGGATTGGGGTTGATGCCGGTCACCTGCGCCGGAACCAACCCGTCGAACTCGTCGAAGCGCAGGTAGGCGGTCTCCCCCTTGCGCACGCCGGGCAGCTCGCCCGGTGCCAGCCGCGCCACCAGCACGAAGTGGGAGTCGTCCACCACCTGGGCCAGCAGCTGCCCCTGCTTCACCTGGCTGCCCAGGGTGAGCGAGAGGCCGGTCACCCGTCCGTCGATGGGCGCCGTCAACGTGATGCCGCGCGCCGGGTCGATCCCGTCCACCTGGTCGGGCGTCACGCCCAGCAGCTGGGCCAGGTCGAGCCGCGCCTGCTGGACGGCCTGGCTGTCCTGCTGCAGCTGCTGCTGCAGGGCAGGGGCGGCGAGGCGCGCCACCACCTGGCCGGCCCGCACGGGATCGCCCTCGTGGACGAGCATCTCCTGGAGCACGTAGGAGGGCGCGGCCCCAGGGTTCTGGCCGGACGCCACCGGCACCATGAGTCCGCTCCCCTCCGCGGGGTTGAGCGGGCCGGTGGTCTCCACGCCCACCGAGATGGCGCCCCGCCGAACGGTGGCGGTGGCGTAAAGCGGTGCCTGGGAGGGCTCTACCGGCGGAGGAAGGAGCCGGCGGTAGGCGAGATAACCGCCTCCCAGGACGATCACCATCACCGCCAGCGTCGCGGCCACCCTGCGGATCACCTGGGTTCACCCCCCTGTCCGGCGGAAGCGGTCGCCCCGGCGGGAAGCGCCGCCGGTCCGGCGGCGGGCGCCGCTTCCTCTTCGACGATCGGCTCGACGACGGGCTCGTCGCGGACTAGGCGCCCGTCCAGCAGACGGACGAGGCGGCTGCCGTGGCGCGCCACGCGCTCGTCGTGCGTCACCTGCACGATGGTCAGGCCCCGCTCGCGGTTGAGGCGCTGGAAGATGGCCATGATCATGCGGCTCGACTGCGAATCCAGGGCGCCCGTCGGCTCGTCGGCCAGGATCAGCGCGGGCTGGCCGACCAGGGCGCGGGCGATGGCGACGCGCTGCTGCTCGCCGCCGGAGAGCTGCGCGGGACGGTGGCGGGCGCGGGCCGCCAGGCCGACCTCCTCCAGCGCCTTGAGCGCCAGCCGGTGGCGCTCCCGGGCGGGCAGGCCGCGGTAGACCAGGGGCAGCTCCACGTTGGCCAGCGCGTCCAGATCGGGCATCAGACGGAAGTCCTGGAAGATGAAGCCCAGGAAGCGGTTCCGCAGCTCGGCCAGCTCCCCGTCGTCCATCCGGTCGGTCGACGCGCCGGCGATCTCGCGGCTGCCCGCGCTGGGGCGGTCCAGGCAGCCGATCAGGTTGAGCAGGGTCGACTTGCCCGAACCCGAGGGGCCCATGATGGAGACGAACTCGCCGGCCTCCACGGTCAGGTCGACGTCGCGCAGGGCGTCGACGCGGACCTGGCCGGCGCGGTAGCTGCGCGTCACCGCCATCAGGCGGACGACGGGCGCCATCCCCTCTCACCTCCGCCGGCGGGCCGGGCGCGGCCGCCCCGCACCGGGGCGCCGGCGCCTTGCCGGCTCGCCACCCCTTGAGACGAGGCAGGACGGGCAGCCGTTCCCTCCCCTGGGAGAAAGCCCCTGGCTGCGCGGCAGGAAGCCCGACCGGCATAGAGATGAAGCTGCGGAAGGGGGATGGGGCGTGGCGAGCGAGGCCGGGCGCGCCGTCGCCGAGGCGCTGGAGCGCGGGGAGATCGAGCCCCTGGAGGCGCTGCGCCGCCTCCGCCGGCTGCCGGCCCAGCCCGAGCGGGTGGGCCAGGCGGCCGCGCCCCCGGCCGCGCCGGCCGCCGGCGCCGACGCGGGGGCGGCGGCCCGGGCTGAGCTGGAGCGGGCGCTGGCGGAGCTGGACCGCCTGGTCGGCCTGGAGGAGGTGAAGCGGCTCGTCCGCGAGCTGACCGACTTCGTCGAAGTGCAGCGCCGCCGCCAGGAGCAGCACCTGGTCACCGAGCCGACCGTGCTGCACGCGGTCTTCCGCGGCAATCCCGGAACCGGCAAGACCACCGTCGCCCGGCTGCTGGCCCGCATCTACCAGGCGCTGGGTCTCCTGGAGCGCGGCCACCTGGTGGAGGTGGAGCGGGCGGACCTGGTAGGCGAGTACATCGGCCACACCGCCCAGCGGACGCGCGAGCAGGTGCGGCGGGCGCTGGGCGGCATCCTCTTCGTCGACGAGGCCTACTCGCTGGCCCGCGGCGGCGAGAAGGACTTCGGCAAGGAAGCCATCGACGTCCTGGTCAAGGCGATGGAGGACTACCGCGGGCGCTTCGTCCTCATCCTGGCCGGCTACCGCCTGGAGATGGAATACTTCCTGCTCCAGAACCCCGGCCTTCGCTCGCGCTTCCCCATCCAGATCGACTTCCCCGACTTCGATATCCCGCAGCTGGTCTCCATCTGCGAACTGATGTTTGCCGAACGTGAGTACCGGGCCTCCCCGGAGGCTCTCGAACAGCTGCGCCGGATGCTGGCGCGGCCCGAGTGGGCGCTGCGCGTCGCCCAGGGGAACGCCCGTCTCGTGCGCAACCTGGTGGAGCGCGCCGTCCGGCGCCAGGCCAGCCGCGTGGTGCGCGAGGACCGGCGGAGCCGCGAGGAGCTGATGGAGATCACGGCCGCCGACCTGCTGGGAGAGCTGGAGCCGTGAGCCGCCCAGCGCCGGTGGCGCTCGTAGTCGGCCGGCCCGGGGTGGGCAAGAGCGCCCTCCTCCGCCTGCTGGGCTCCGCCGGCGGAGAGGCGGGGAGGGGCTGGTCGCTGCGCGCCAGCCTGGCGCGCCGGCCGCCGGAGCGGGAGCGGGGGGTCCCTGCCCTGGGCGTGGCGCGTCGCCTCCTCCTTTTCGACGCGGGGCGGGGGAGGGTGGAGGCGCTCCTCGTGGTGGAGGGCGCCGCGGTACCCGAGCGGCTGCCGGAGGCGGTGGCCGAACGGAGGCGGCTGGGCGAGACGCTTCTCCTCCTGGAGGAGGCGGCGCTGGTCCTCCACGTCCTGGACGGCCCCTCGCTGGGCGGCGAGGGCGGGGAGAACTGGCTCCATCCCCTGGACGCGGAGCTGCAGGCGCTGGGGGCCCGCCGGCCGGCCTACGCGGCGGTGGTGAGCGGCATCGACCGGACCTGGGGTCCCACCGGCCTCGCCCGCCTGCGCGAGCGCTGGCCGGGCGTGCCGGTCTTCCCCTTCGGCGCCTCCACGCGCGAGGGCGTGCGCGAGATCCGCGCCTGGCTGCGCGGACAGGTGACAGGGGCGCGGCCGCGCCGGGACGTCCGTTGACAGGGAATTTCGCGACCGGTACTGTAGGCGGCGACACCGGGGCACGATTCCTGCCACGTCGATCCCGGAGCCCGGCAGGGGGCGGGAAGGTTGGAGCGGCGGTCCGGCGAAGGCGAGGAACTCTTCTCCATCGGCACGGTGGAGCGGCTGACCGGCCTGAGCAGCCGGCAGATCCGCTACTACGAGGCGAAGGGCCTGGTGCGCCCGGCGCGGACGCCCGGCCACCAGCGCGTGTACACCCGCGCCCAGGTGGAGCGCCTGCGCCAGATCAAGCGCTGGCTGGACGAGGGCAGGAGCCTGCAGAGCATCGCCCGCGAGCTGGCCGCGGAGGCGGAGGCGGAGGCAGAGGGCGAGGCGGTCCGCTACGCGGCGCCGGAGCGCTTCCTGCGCCACGGGCTGACCTCGCTCTACCCCGTGCGCGAGGCGGGGGAGCTGAGCCGTCTTCTGGAGAGGCGGCGGCAGGGGCGCGCCCGTAAAGACGAGGAATCGGCGGCGGACGGCGGGCCTGCCCGCCGGCGCCGCGCCGGGAGGCGGAAGGATGGCCAGGAGGACGCCTGAGGAGATCCTCCGGACGGTGCGGGAGCAGGATGTGCGCTTCATCCGCCTCCAGTTCACCGACGTCCTCGGCGTGATCAAGAACGTCGACATCCCCGTGGCCCAGCTGGAGAAGGCGCTGGCGGGGGAGCTGGCCTTCGACGGCTCCTCCATCGAGGGCTTCGTCCGCATCGAGGAGTCGGACATGGTGCTGCAGCCCGACCCCTCCACCTTCGTCATCTTCCCGTGGCGGAACGGGGACGGGACGCGCACCGCGAGGCTCATCTGCGACATCGCCCATCCCGACGGGAGCCCCTTCGAGGGCGACCCGCGGCGCGTGCTGCGGCGGGCCATGGCGCGGGCGGCCGAGCAGGGCCTGGTCATGAACGTGGGCCCGGAGCCGGAGTTCTTTCTCTTCAACACCGACCCGGAGGGGAACGCCACCACGCGCACCCAGGACCAGGCCGGCTACTTCGACCTGGCGCCGGTCGACCGCGGCGAAGAGGCGCGCGCCGACATGGTGGTGACGCTCCAGGAGATGGGCTTCGAGATCGAGGCCTCGCACCACGAGGTGGCGCCGGGGCAGCACGAGATCGACTTCAAGTACGCCGACGCGCTGACCACCGCCGACGCCATCGCCACCTTCCGCTTCGTGGTCCGGACGGTGGCGGCGGCCCACGGTCTGCACGCCACCTTCATGCCCAAGCCGCTCTTCGGCGTCAACGGCTCGGGCATGCACCTCCACCAGTCGCTCTTCCGCGGTGAGGAGAACGCCTTCTACGACCCTCGCCGGCCGGACGGCCTCTCCGAGATGGCGCTCCACTACATCGCCGGCATCATCCGCCACGCGCGCGCCATCACGGCGCTGGCCAACCCGCTGGTCAACTCGTACAAGCGGCTCGTGCCGGGCTACGAGGCGCCGACCTACATCGCTTGGTCCTACCGGAACCGGAGCCCGATGATCCGCATTCCGGCCAAGCGCGGCCTGAGCACGCGCATCGAGCTTCGCTCGCCCGACCCCAGCTGCAACCCCTACCTGGTGCTTGCCGCCTGCCTGCGGGCCGGCCTGGAGGGGATCGAGCAGCGGCTGGAGCCGCCCGAGCCGGTCAACCGGAACCTCTATGCCATGAGCCCGGCGGAGCGGGAGGAGCTGGGCGTGGAGGAGCTGCCGGGCAGCCTGGGCGAGGCGCTGGAGGAACTGCGCAAGGACGCGCTGATGCGGGAGACGCTGGGCGAGCACGTCTTCTCGCACTATCTGGAGGCCAAGGAGATCGAGTGGGAGATCTACCGGAGCCAGGTCCACGCCTGGGAGGTGGAGCAGTACCTGCGCACCTTCTAGCCGCGGCCGCCGCCCGCCGGGCGTGCCTCCGGGGGGCGGGCGAGGCGGAAAGCGGCAGCGGCCGGCGACAGGGAAGCGTCGGGCCCAGCGAGAATAAGGCGGCGGAGACTGAATGACGGTTCAGTCTCCGCCGCTTCGTTCCGCGCCCCCGGGGGAGGGCCGGAACGGACCGACTTCCTCGACGGGGGGTTGCGCATGCGACTGGTCGTCGGTTTGAAGTACATCCTCGACCCCGAGATCCCGCCCCGCGACTTCCGCATCGACGAGGAGGCCCGCCGCCCGATCCAGGGCAGGGCCTCCCTGGTGATCAGCCCGTTCGACGAGAACGCGCTGGAGCTGGCGCTCCAGATGAAGGACCGCGACCCCGCCACCCAGGTGGTGGCGCTCAGCGCCGGTCCGGCCAGCTCCGAGGAAGCGCTGCGCAAGGCGCTCTCCCTGCGCGTCGACGAGGCGGTGCGGGTGGAGACCGAGCCGCTGGAGGAGCCCGACGGCGCGCAGACGGCGCTCCTCCTGGCCGCCGCGGTGCGCCGCCTGCAGGGTGACGTCCTGCTGGTGGGGCGCCAAGCCGGCGACTGGGACCGCGGCCAGACCGGTCCCATCGCCGCCGAGATCCTGGGCTGGCCCTGCGTCACCGCCGTCTCGCGCATCGAGGTGGCGGACGGCCGGCTCCGGCTCCGCCACGAAGGGCCCGACGGTCTGGAGGTGGTGGAGGCGGCGCCGCCGCTGGTGGTGACGGTCACCAACGACGAGGCCAACCAGCTCCGCATCCCCAAGGCGCGCGACATCCTGGCCACCCGCTCCAAGCAGGTCGCCCGCCTGACCCTGGCCGACCTGGGCCTGGCGGCCGGCGAGGTGGCGGCGCGCACGCGCGTGACGCGCCTCTACGTGCCGGTGGAGGAACGCCAGTGCGAGTGGATCGAGGGCGACGACGCCGAGGCCAAGGCGCGGGCGCTGGCGGACCGGCTCCTGGCGCTGAAGGTCCTCTAGCAGGCCGCCGGCCTCCTTCCCCCGGTCCCGGCGGACCGGCGGTCGGGGGCAGCGGCACTCCACCGAAAGTGAAGGAAGCGAGGTTGGAGCCATGAGCGTGCTCTCTCTCCTTCTCCTGCGCGACGGCGGACTGGACAAGGCGGCACTCGAGGCGCTGGCTGCCGGAGGCGCGGCCGCGCGAGCGCTGGGTACCGGTCTGGAGGCGGCGGTGGTCGGCTCGACCGGCCCGCTGCCCGACCTGGGTCCCTACGGCGTGCAGAAGGTCTGGCAGCTGGCGGCACCGGCCGGGGAGTACCAGCCGGAGCGCTGGCTGGCCGCCCTGGAGGCGCTCGTGCGCGCCGCCGGGGCCGGCGTGGCGGTGCTGGCGGGCGACGCCGCCGGGCGCGAGCTGGGACCGCGCCTCGCCCACCGGCTGGGCGGCGGCAGCGTCACCGAGTGCGTCGACTTCCATGTGGAGGAGGGTCGACTCGAGGCGGTGCGGCCGGTCTTCGGCGGCAAGGCCATGGCTCACGTCCGCGTCGAGGCCGAGCCGGCCGTGCTGGTGACGCGCCTGCACGCCTTCGCCCCGGCCGAGGCGGCCTCCTCTGGCGCGGCGCCGGCGGCGGAGAGCGTGGCGGCCGACTTGCCTCCGTCCGACGGCCTGCCGCGGGTGGTGGAGCGGATCGAGGAGAGCGGCGAGGGCGTCCGCCTGGAGGAAGCCAAGCGCATCGTCTCGGGCGGGCGCGGCCTGGGCGGTCCGGAGAACTTCGCCCTGCTGGAGGAGCTGGCGCGGGTGATCGGCGGGGCCGTCGGCGCCTCGCGCGCCGCCGTCGACGCGGGCTGGGTGCCGCCCAGCTACCAGATCGGCCAGACCGGCCACATCGTCGCCCCCGACCTCTACCTGGCGGTGGGCATCTCCGGCGCCAGCCAGCACCTGGCCGGCATCGCCGGCGCCCGTCACGTGGTGGCCATCAACAAGGACGCCAGCGCGCCCATCTTTAAGGTCGCGGAGCTGGGCGTGGTGGAGGACTACAAGAAGGTGCTGCCGCCGCTCATCGAGGAGCTGAAGCGGCGCCTGGGCTGAGGCCGGGGTGCCGGCGCGGGAGCGGCGCGAGGGTCTGGGGGGCGAGGTCGTGGGCGTGCCGACTCGGCAGATCTACTGGAACATACCGGGCCACGGATGGATGTACGCGCTCCTGGTCGTCCTGGTGGCCGTCTTCGCCTGGGGCGTCTGGGAGCGACTCCGCCTCTGGCGGCTGGGGCGCCCCGCGCGGCGGCTGGACCAGCCCTGGCGGCGGCTGGCGGAGATGAACCGGCAGGTGGTTCTCCAGCTCCGCCTGTTGCGCGACGCCCTCTCGGGCCCGATGCACGTGGGCCTCTCGTGGGGGTTCGTGGTCCTCTTCCTGGGGACCGTGGTCGTCTTCCTCCAGGCCGACCTGGGCCTGCCGGTCATGCGGGGCGCCTTCTACCTCTACTTCCAGTCGCTCACCCTCGACCTCTTCGGGGCGCTGGCCCTGGTGGCGACGGCGGTGGCGGCTTGGCGGCGGTATGCGGAGCGGCTGCCACGCCTCTCCCGGACGGTCCAGGACTGGGTGATCCTGGCGCTCTTCGCCCTCATCCTGCTGACCGGCTTCGTCCTCGAGGGGCTGCGCATCGAGGTGACGCGCGACCCCTGGGCCGCCTGGTCGCCGGTGGGCTACCTCTTCGGGCGCCTGCTGGGGAGCTTCCTGGGCGTGGGCGCCATGACCGCCCTTCACCGGGGGCTCTGGTGGTTCCACCTGGTGATCGCCTTCGCCTTCCTGGCACTCTTCCCGTTCAGCAAGCTCTTCCACATCCTGCTGGCGCCGCTCAACGTCTACATGCGCTCGCTCGAGCCCAAGGGGGAGCTGCCGCCCATGGACGTGGAGGCGGCGGCCGAGGCGGGCGAGCACCTGGGCGCCGCCGAGCTGGGCGACTTCACCTGGAAGCAGCTCTTCGACCTGGACACCTGCACCGAGTGCGGCCGCTGCGAGGCGGTCTGTCCGGCGCACGCCGTGGGCAAGCCGCTGGACCCCAAGTACGTCATCCTCAACCTGCGCGAGCACCTCCACGCGGAGGGCCCCTCGCTGCTGGCGCTGGCGCGGAACGGGGCGGCGGCCCGGGCGGGCGGGGAGGCCGGGGCGGGGGAGCCGGTCTCGCGCCTGGTGGGGCCGGTGATCGATCCCGAGGCGCTCTGGGCCTGCACCACCTGCCGCGCCTGCATGGAGGCCTGCCCGGTCTTCATCGAGCACGTGCCCACCATTCTCCAGATGCGCCGCTACCAGGTGATGGAGCTGGCCGACTACCCTGCCACCATGCAGGAGGCGCTGACCAGCCTGGAGGAGCGGGGTCACCCCTTCCGCGGCTCCGCCGCCTCGCGCCTGGACTGGGCGGAGGGGCTGGAGATCCCGCTTCTTTCCGAGCTGGGCAGCGCCAACGAGGTCGAGTACGTCTTCTGGGTGGGCTGCAGCGCCGCCTTCGACGAGCGGAACCAGAAGATCGCCCGCGCCCTGGCCACGGTCCTCCAGCGGGCCGGCGTCCGCTTCGCCATCCTGGGCGACGAGGAGCGCTGCACGGGCGACCCGGCCAGGCGCATGGGAAACGAGTTCCTCTTCCAGATGACGGCGCAGGAGAACGTGGACCTGCTGGGCCGCTACGGCGTCCGCCGCCTGCTGACGCTCTGCCCGCACTGCTACAACACCTTCCGCAACGAGTACCCGCGCTTCGGCGGGCGGTACGAGGTGGTCCACCACTCGCAGCTCCTGCGCGAGCTGCTGGCGTCGGGCAGGTTGCGGGTGACGCGGCCCTCGCTGCTGGAGACCACCTACCACGACCCCTGCTATCTGGGTCGGTACAACGAGGAGTACGAGGCGCCGCGCGCCGTCCTCGGCTCGGTGGGCGGCGGGCCGCTCCTGGAGATGGAGCGGAACCGGAACCGCTCCTTCTGCTGCGGCGCGGGCGGCGGTCGCATGTGGGCGGAGGAGGAGCCCTCGCAGCGCGTCAACCGGGAGCGGGCGCGACAGGCGCTGGCCACCGGCGCGCGCCGGGTGGGCACCGCCTGCCCCTTCTGCATGACCATGCTGGAGGACGGCGTCAAGAGCGAGACGGGTGGCGACGGCAGCGTGGAGGTGCGCGACCTGGCCGAGATCGTCGAGGAGGCGACGCGGCCGCTGGAGTGAGCGCGGCCGGGCGGGCGCCGGACGGACGCGCGCGGGGAGGGCGGGCGAAGTGGGAGAGGCTTCCTTCGAACTGAGCGCGGAGCAGCGCGCGCTGGCGGAGCTGGCGCGCCAGGTGGCCCGGGAGCGGGTGGCGCCGCGGGCGGCGGCCATCGACGAGGAGGACCGCTTCCCGGAGGACCTGCGGCGCCTCTTCGGCGAGCTGGAGCTGCT
Source organism: Bacillota bacterium (assembly GCA_023511835.1). Lineage (NCBI taxonomy): Bacteria > Bacillati > Bacillota > Bacillota bacterium. The sequence goes on from JAIMAT010000002.1 coordinate 57,752, forward strand.
CGGCCTGGGCATCCCGGAGGCCTACGGCGGGGGAGGCGCCGGGCTTCTCTCGGTCTGTCTGGTGATCGAGGAGCTGGCGCGGGTGAGCGCCACCGCCTCGCTCATCGTGGCCGACCACGAGCTGGGCCTGCTGCCGGTCCTGCTGGGCGCCAGCGAGGAGCAGAAGCGGGCCTGGCTGCCGGCCATCGCCTCGGGCGAGAAGCTGATGGCCTTCGCCCTGACCGAGCCGGAGGCGGGCTCGGACGCGGCCGGCCTGGCCATGCGCGCCGAGCGGCGGGGCGACCGGTACGTGCTCAACGGCACCAAGCGCTTCATCACGCACGGCAACGTGGCCGACTGGCTGACCGTCTTCGCCCGCACCGACCCGGAGCAGAAGGGGTCGCGGGGGATCAGCTGCTTCCTGGTGGAGCGCGAGACGCCCGGGCTGACGGTGACCAAGCTGGAGCGGAAGATGGGCCTCCACGGCTCGCCCACGGCCGAGCTGAGCTTCGAGGACGTGGAGGTGCCGGCGACGAACCGGATCGGCGAGGAGGGCCAGGGCTTCCGCATCGCCATGGCCACCCTGGACCACAGCCGCCCCGGCATCGCCGCCCAGGCGCTGGGCATCGCCCAGGGGGCGCTGGACGAGGCGGTGGCCTACGCCCGGCAGCGGCGCCAGTTCGGCCGCCCTCTGGCCGACTTCCAGGCCATCCAGTTCATGATCGCCGACATGGCCATCGGCGTGGAGTCGGCGCGCTACCTGACCTACAAGGCGGCGGCGGTGGTGGAGGAGGCGGACGCCGGCCGGGCAGAGTGGCGGCTGGCCAACCGTTTCTCGGCCATGGCCAAGACGTACGCCTCGGACGTGGCCATGCGCGTCACCACCGACGCGGTCCAGATCTTCGGCGGCTACGGCTACATCGCCGACTACCCGGTGGAGCGGATGATGCGCGATGCCAAGATCACGCAGATCTACGAGGGGACGAACCAGATCCAGCGGCTGGTGATCGCCAGGAGCTACCTGGGCTGAGGCGGGCGGCCACCGGCCGCCCCGCCCGCCCGGTGGAGGACGGCGACGACGCGGCCCACGGGCCGCGCCTCGCGGCCGAGGAGCGGCTGGACGCCCGGGTTGGCCGCCTCGAGCCGGAAGCTCTCGCCGTCGGGGAGGAGCCGCCGGACCACCGGCTCGTCGCCCACCAGCGCCACCACCAGCTCGCCCGCCGGCGCCGCCGCGGCGGGAAGGCAGAGGACCACGTCCCCCTCCGCGATGCCGGCGTCCTCCATGGCCGAGCCGTGCACCCGGAGGGCGTAGGCGGCCTCGGCGCCGGGCAGCCCGGGCGGCAGGAGAAGCCAGCCCAGGGGGTCGGGGGCGGACTCTCCCGGCGGCGGGTCGCCGGCTTCGGGCGGGCGGCGGAGGAGCGGGATGCGGCGGAGCGCACCGGGGGCCTCCTCCTGCGGGGGGGCGAGGAGGCCCAGCGCGCGCGGGCGGGAGGCCTCCTGGCGAAGGAAGCCCTTCCGCACCAGCTGCCGCAGGTAGGCGTGGACCGTGGAGCTGGAGCGGAGTCCCACCCGCGCCCCGATCTCGCGCACCGACGGCGGGTAGCCATGCTCGCGGATGAACGCTTCGATGGAGTCCAGCACCTGGCGTTCCCGGGGCGTCAGCGAGGGCGCCGGCTCCACGCAGCCTCCCCCCCATGGCGGGCCTCCTGCGGTGCATCGCCGGCTGCATGCTAGCATGGGGGGCGGAGCGGGTCAAACAGCTGTTCTCCCGAGAGGCCGCGAAGGAGGTCGAACGTGCGCCCGCCACACCTGATCGTCACCGGGGGGCCGACGGAGGCGCCCCTGGACGAGGTCCGCTTCCTGTCGAACCGCTCCTCGGGGCGGACGGCCGCCGCGGTGGCGCGCCTGGCGCTGGAGCGCGGCTGGGATGTCACCTTCGTCCACGGCCCGGGCAGCGCGCTGCCCGGGGGAGGCAGCGGCTGGCTCCGCCTGGTGGCGGTGCGGACGGTCGCCGACCTGGAGGCGGCGCTGGAGCGGCTCTTGCACGATCCCCAGCGGCCCGTCGACGCGCTCGTCCACGCCATGGCCGTGCTCGACTTCGAGCCCGAGCGGCGCGAGGAGGGCAAGGTCTCCTCGCGGGGGGAGTGGTGGATCCGCCTGGTGCCGACGCCCAAGGTGGTGGAGGAGGTGCGCCGCTGGGCACCCGGCCTCTTCCTGGTCGCCTTCAAGCTGGAGGCGACGGAGGAGCCGGAGCGGCTGGCGGCGGCGGCGCGCGAGGCGGCGGCACGCCACGGGGCCGACCTGGTGGTGGCCAACAGCCTTCGCCAGGTGGGGCCCGAGCGGCACGTCACCTACGTGGTGGACCCGCGCGGCGGCGAGGTGCGGCGCTGCGAGAGCAACGAGGAGCTGGCCGCCCTGCTGCTGGACCGGATCGCGGAACGGCTGGGGCGGGGTGTGGCACTGCCGGAGCCGGGCGGCGAGGAGGGCGGGGGGACGTGACGGAGGGGCGGGACGGGGCCGGGGGCTTGCGCCTGGCCGGACGGCGCGTGCTCCTGGGCGTGACGGGCGGCATCGCCGCCTATAAGACGCCGCAGCTGGTTCGGCGCCTGCGCGAGCAGGGGGCGGAGGTGGAGGTGGTCCTGACGCGCGGCGCGGAGGCCTTCGTCACGCCGCTGGCGCTGGAGACGGTGGCGGGGCGGCCGGTGCGGCGGGCGCTCCTGGGCCCGGGCCGGGAGGCGGCGCTGGAGCATCTGCGCCTGGCGCGCTGGGCGGAGGCGGTGGTGGTGGCGCCGGCGACGGCGCACTTCCTGGCCAAGGCGGCGGCCGGCCTCGCCGACGACCTGCTGGGCAGCGTGCTGCTGGCGGCCTTCCCGGAGGTGCCCCTGCTGCTGGCGCCGGCCATGAACAGCCGCATGTGGAGCCATCCCATCACGCAGCGCAACGTGGCGTTCCTGCGGGAGCTGGGCGCCCGTCTGGTCGGCCCGGAGAGCGGCCGACTGGCGGAGGAGGAGAGCGGCATCGGCCGGATGAGCGAGCCCGAGCGGATCGTGGAGGCGCTGGCGGAACTCCTCGCCCCGCCCGGCGCGGACGGCTAGCGCCCGCCGGGTGGGCCCCGCAATCCCCTTTCTGGTGGCGAAAGATCGCCCGAGGAGGCAATTCCTCGCCTCGCCGGCCAGGGCTAGGTTGGCCGTGGAAGCCGCCTCGGTCGCCGGCGGGGGGCCGGGCCCCGTGCCCGGACGGCGACCGGGGGCGAAGGAGGCGAGGTCGATGGACCGCGTGCTCTTCGACGAGGCGCGCTGCAAGGGCTGCGGCCTCTGCGTCAGCGCCTGTCCGGAGGGCGCCCTGGCCCAGCGCGACGGCACCAATCGCATGGGCTACCATCCCGCCTATCTGGCCGAGCCCGACCGCTGCATCAGCTGCGGGCTCTGCGCCGTCATCTGTCCCGACCTGGTGATCCGCGTCTACCGGCCCGCCGCCGCGGCGGTGCCGGCCCGCTGAGGCGGCCCGGCCCCGGAGGGGCGGGTGCGCCGGCGCGCGCGAGGGAGGGAGCGCCGTGGGCGAACGCGAGTTGATGAAAGGCAACGAGGCGATGGCGGAGGCGGCCATCCGGGCCGGCTGCCGCTACTTCTTCGGCTACCCGATCACGCCCCAGAGCGAGCTGCTGGAGTACATGGCCAAGCACATGGCCGAGCACGGCGGGGTCTTCCTGCAGGCCGAGAGCGAGGTCTCGGCGATCAACATGGTCTACGGCGCTGCCGGGGCTGGCGCGCGGGTGATGACCGCCACCTCCAGCCCCGGCTTCTCGCTGATGCAGGAGGGCATCTCCTACATGGCGGGCGCCGAGCTGCCGGCGGTGCTGGTCAACGTGGTGCGCGGCGGCCCCGGGCTGGGCGGGCTTCAGCCGGCGCAGTCGGACTACTTCCAGGCGACCAAGGGCGGCGGCCACGGCGACTACCGGCTGGTGGTGCTGGCGCCCTCCAGCCCCCAGGAGGCGGCCGACCTGGTCTACGAGGCCTTCGACGTGGCCGACCGCTACCGGAACGTGGTGCTGATCCTGGCCGACAGCATCCTGGCCCAGGCCATGGAGCCGGTCGAGCTGCCGCCGCCGCGGGACCCGGCTGGCCTGCCGGCCAAGCCGTGGGCGACGGTGGGGCGCGGCCGGCGCCAGGAGACCAACGTGGTCAACTCGCTCTACCTGGCGGCCGAGGACCTCTGGGCGCTCAACCAGCGCCTGCAGGCCAAGTACCGCCGCATCGAGGCGGAGGAGACCCGCTGGGAGGAGGAGGGCGCCGAGGGCGCCGACTGGCTGGTGGTGGCCTACGGGAGCATGGCGCGCATCGCCCTGGCCGCCATCCGCCAGGTGCGCAGGGAGGACGGGCTGCGCGTCGGGCTCTTCCGGCCGATCAGCCTCTGGCCCTTCCCCGCGCGGCCCCTGGCCCGGCGGGCCGCGGCCAGCCGGGGGGTCCTGGTGCTGGAGATGAGCGCGGGGCAGATGGTGGAGGACGTCCGCCTGGCGGTGGAGGGCGCGGTACCGGTCCGCTTCTTCGGCAAGACGGGCGGGGTGGTGCCGGAGGTGGAGGAGGCGGTGGAGGCCATCCGCCGCATGGTGGCCGAGACCGCGCCGCACCCGGCGCACCGTTGACCGGCGGGGGAGGGAGGAACGCACATGAGCGTCACGCTGCACCCCGTCTTCGAGCCGACGAGCGGCCTTCGCGCCGACCGTGTCACCCACTACTGCCCGGGCTGCACGCACGGCGTCGCCCACCGGCTGGTGGCCGAGGTGCTGGAGGAGCTGGGCGTGCTGGAGCGGACCGTGGGCGTCGCCTCGGTGGGCTGCTCGGTCCTGGCCTACGAGTACTTCCGCGTCGACATGCAGGAGGCCGCCCACGGGCGCGCGCCGGCGGTGGCGACGGGCATCAAGCGCGTCCTGCCCGACCGGGTGGTCTTCACCTACCAGGGGGACGGCGACCTGGCGGCCATCGGCATGGCGGAGATCATCCACGCCGCCGCGCGCGGCGAGAACATCACCGTCGTCTTCATCAACAACGCCAACTACGGCATGACCAGCGGCCAGATGGCGCCGACCACGCTGGTCGGGCAGCGGACGACGACCACGCCGGCCGGCCGCGACCCGGTCCAGGCGGGCTATCCCATCCGCGTGGCCGAGCTCCTGAATGCGCTGGACGGCCCGGCCTACCTCGCCCGCGGCTCGCTCCACGACACCGCCCACATCCTCCAGGCGAAACGGTACATCCGCCGCGCCTTCCAGGCGCAGATCGAGGGCCGCGGCTTCTCGCTGGTGGAGCTCCTCTCCAGCTGCCCGACCAACTGGGGCCTGGAGCCGGTGGAGGCGCTGGCTTTCATCCGCGACCGGCTGGTGCCGCAGTACCCGCTGGGCGAGCTGCGGCGCCCCGAGGGGGTGCGCTGAGGTGGAGCAGACGCTGATCGTGGCCGGCTTCGGCGGCCAGGGCGTGCTCAGCCTGGGCATGATCATCGCCCGCGCCGGCATGAGCGAGGGCTACGAGGTCTCCTGGCTGCCCTCGTACGGGCCGGAGCAGCGGGGTGGCACGGCCAACTGCCACGTCATCCTCTCCGACGAGCCCGTGGCCTGCCCGCTGATCAGCCGGCCGCGGACGCTCATCGCCTTCAACCTGCCCTCGCTGGCCAAGTTCGCGCAGCGCGTCCAGCCGGGTGGCGAGATCCTGCTGGAGAGCGGCCTGGAGGAGGCGGTGGGGCGTTCGGACGTCCGCCTCTACCCGATTCCCGCGCTGCAGGAAGCCAACCGCCTGGGCGAGACGCGCGCGGCCAACATGGTCATGCTGGGCGCCTGGCTCGAGCTCCACCCGGTCCTGGGCCAGGCGGCGGTGGAGGACGCGCTGGGGCGCGTCATCTCCAAGCGCCATCACGACCTGCTGCCGCTCGACCTGGAGGCCATCCGGGCCGGGGGGCGACTCCTGGCCGCCGTCCGGGCCTGAGAAACGGGAGCGCATGGCGCCGGGGCGGCACAGCCCCGGCGCTTCCGTCCTTTTCGGCCGCAAGCCGCCCGCCCGGCCCGGGAAGAATGGGGGCGGGGTGAGCGCGGAGAAATGGGCCTGCAGGCCGATGCGGGCGGGCTCCGCCTGGAGCTGGCGGACGACCGGAGCGGCCGGCTCCTCTGGGAGGAGCGGGCGCTGGAGTGCCGGCTGGAGGGTGGCGAGGTGCAGGTGCGCCTGCCCTTCGAGGTGGACCGTCCCCTCCTGGCGCGGCTGCTGCGCGAGCGCGGCTACGTGGTGGAGCCGGAAGGCCGCGACGGCGACAGCCTCGCCTGGGGACTCCAGTTCGACGTGGAGGGCTACTACCCGTACCGGCTCTCGCCGGCACGGGACGTGCCCGGTACCACCTGGCTCCGCTTCCCGCCGCCGGACTACCGTCAGGCGGGCCGCCTGCTGGCCAGCACGGAGCTGCCGGGCGAGGGCTACGAGCCGATCCTCGGGCCGGGCAGCGCGGCCGAGGTGGCGCGATGGCTGCCGGTGCTGGTGGAGGCGCGCCAGCCGTACTAGCGGGCGCCGGCGCTCCTCCCCTTTACTGCCTATAAGAAGCATTATGTCAACCAAGATCACGGGGAACCGGAGGGGCGCCCCGCTCCTGCCCCGGGCCGACGGGGCGCGACGCCCGGCGAACGTCCGCGGTCGCGGCCGGGCCCTCCGTCCTCGCGGGTGGCGCGGGCTAGCGCCCCGAGGAGGCGGCGCGCCGGGCCAGGCGCGCCTCGTGGCGGGCGGCGCCGGCGGCGAAGCGCCGCCGGTCCTCGTCGCTCAGCAGCTCCAGCGGCGGAACCGGCGTCGGGCGGCGCGCGGCGTCCAGCGCCACGTAGGTCAGGAAGGCCGTGGTGGTCAGGAGCCGCCTGCCGGTCAGCAGGTCCTCGGCCCAGACCGTCACCTCCACCTCCATGGAGGTGCGGCCGACCCAGTTGAGACGGGCCTCCAGGACGACCGCCTGGCCGACGGGCAGCGGTTGGTGGAAGACCACCTCGTCCATGCTGACCGTCACCACCTGGCGGTGGGCGTGGCGCATGGCGCAGATGCCGCCCACCTCGTCCATCAGGTAGAGCAGGCGGCCGCCGTGCATCATGCCCAGGGCGTTGGCGTCGGACGGCTCCACCATCAGCACCAGCTGGGCGCGCGAGGCCTCCGGCGGGCGCGGGCGGTCCGGCTGCCAGGACGGCTCGTCCGTCGCGCCGGCGGCGGGTTCAGCGGGGGTCATGCAAGAGCCTCCTTCCTGTGTTTCCCAGAAGCTCCAGCCAGGGACGCCAGCCGTCGGGCGGCGCCAGCCGGAAACGGAGCGGGCGCCCGTCGACGGGATGGCGGAAGGCCAGCTGCCAGGCGTGGAGCGCGACGGCCCCGGCGGGCTCGTCGGGACCGGCTATCCGCGCTCCGTAGAGCGCGTCGCCCAGGACCGGGAAGCCCGACCAGGCCAGGTGGGCGCGGATCTGGTGGGTCCGCCCGGTCTCGGGCCGGACGAGGAGGAGCGCCCAGCGCTCCGTCGCGGCGAGCGGGCGCAGACGGGTGCGCGCGGGCCGGCCGCCTGCGGCGACGAGGCGGCGCGCCCGGCCGGGCTCCCGGGCGAGCGGCGCCTCCACGCGCCGGGGCAGCGCCCCTCTCCCCTCCGGCCGCTCCACCAGGGCCAGGTAGAAGCGGTGGAGCCCGCAGGCCGAAAGGCGGTCGTGGGCCAGCCGGCTCCGCGCGAAGAGGACGAGCCCGCTGGTCGGCCGGTCCAGGCGGTGGACCGGGTGGACGCCCGCCTTCTCGCCCGTCCGCGCCAGGTGATGGGCGACCGCGTTGGCCAGCGTGCCTCCCGCCACCCCGTGCGTCGGGTGGACCACCTGTCCCGGCGGCTTGGCCACCAGCAGGAGGTGGGCGTCCTCCCAGACCACCCGGAGCGGGAGCGGCTCCGGCCGCACCCGGCTCTCCTCCTCGGGAGGAAGGAGCCGCAGGCGGTCGCCGGCGCGGAGCCGGTCGGGCCCCCGCAGGCGCTCCCACTCCCCCTCCCCGCCCTGGCGGAGGACCGAGCCGCCACGCTTGAAGGCGCGGAAGAGGCGGAGCGAGAGGCCGAGCCCGCTCCGCCAGAAGGTCTGGAGCGTGGCCCCCTCCCACTCCGCCGCCACGGTTACCGCCACCGCCCCGCCGGGGATGCTCTCCAGGGGATAGGGCGGGCAGCCTCTTCGACGGCTCAGCGCCACCACATCTCAGCGCCCATGGTAGACGGGGGTGGGAAGGCTTGCAAACGGAGGCGGGGAACGAGAGCCGGCGGGCGTCGCTGGCGGTCCGCTCCGAGATCGGCCGCCTGGAGCGGGTGATGGTCCACCGGCCGGGCGAGGAGATCGAGAACCTGACGCCCGAGCGGCTCCACGCGCTCCTTTTCGAGGACATCCCCTACCTGCCCGGCATGCAGCGCGAGCACGACGCCTTCGTCCAGGTGCTGCGGCGGCACGGCGTCGAGGTGCTCTACCTGGAGGAGCAGCTGGAAGAGGTGCTGGCGGAGGAAGAGGTGCGCCGGAGCTTCATCGCCCGCTTCCTGGAGGAGAGCGGCTACCCGCCCGACGACCCCTGGCGCGACGAGGGGCGCCTCCTGGCCGACCACCTGGCCACGCTCGCCCCGGCGGAGCTGGTCTCCGCCGCCGTCGCCGGCCTCCGCCGGAGCCGCCTGCCGGCGCCCGCCCGGCGCCGCCTGGCCGATCTGGTGGAACCGCCCACCCCTTTCGTCCTCGAGCCGATGCCCAACCTGTACTTCATGCGCGACCCGGCGGCTGTGGTCGGCCACGGGGTGCTGGTCAACCGCATGGCCAGCGAGGCCCGGCGCCGGGAGAGCCTGCTGCTGGAGTACGTGGTCCGCCACCACCCGCTCTTCGCGCGCGGCGACCCGCCGCGCTGGTACGCGCGCGACCTTCCCTATCCCGTCGAGGGCGGCGACATCCTGGTCCTCTCGCCGGAGTGCGTCGCCGTCGGCATGGGCGAGCGGACCGGCGCGCGGGCCGTCGAGCGCGTCGCCGCCGACTTCTTCGAGGCCGGCGTCGCCTCCCGCGTGCTGGCGGTGGAGCTGCCCCGCCACCGTGCCTTCATGCACCTGGACACGGTCCTGACCATGGTGGCGCCGCGCCAGTTCGCCGTCCACCAGGTGGTGGTGGAGCGCGGCCTCCGCGTCTACACCCTTCTCCCCGGGAGGGACGGGCGGCCGGAGGTGGCGGGCGTCGAGGGGGTACGGCGGGCGCTGGAGTGGGTGGTGGGCGGCGAGGTGGACCTCATCCCCACCGGCGGCGACGACCCCGTCGCCTCGGCCCGCGAGCAGTGGAACGACGGCGCCAACACGCTGGCGCTGGAGCCGGGGCACATCGTGGCCTACGAGCGGAACGAGGTCTCCAACCGCGAGCTGGAGCGGCACGGCATCCGCGTGGAGACGATCCCGGGCGGGGAGCTCTCGCGCGGGCGCGGCGGCCCGCGCTGCATGACCATGCCGCTGCGCCGGGCGGAGCCGGAGGGGTAGTCCGGAAGGAACCCGCGCGCGGCGGGGGCGACCGGTGCGCGCGGCTGCCGGCATCCCCCGCCCGCGACCGGCCTAGCGCCCCGTGCCCGGGGCAGCCGGGCCGGCCGTCGCCTGGCGGGCGGCGCCGGCGGCGGCGTTCACCCGGGCGAAGCCGCCGTAGAGGACGACGAAGCCCAGCGCCATCAGCGGCCAGAACCAGGCGGGCTGGCCGAGCCGCGCCAGCGAGCCCGCCGCGCCGAGAAGGATGGTGCCCAGCGCGATCAGCGCGTTCCCCTGGGTGAAGGCGCCGGAGGCCTGCTTCCTCGAGAGCTGCCAGGCGGAGAGCAGCGCCAGCCCCGCCACCGCCACCAGGCCGAAGGTGTTGAGCAGGATGAGCAGGACGAGGGCCGCCGGATTCCGGTCCAGGGCCAGCACCTGCGTGCCCGGCCCGCCGTCCAGGCGGGCCACCGCGGCGGCGTCGCCCGGCGTCCGGAAGAGCGCGACCGCCCCCGCCAGCGAGAGGAGGAGGACCAGCCAGAAGATCGGGCGTGACCAGCGCCCGCCGCGGTCGTGGAGGAAGAGGCTGCCCAGCCCCAGGTAGGCGGCCATGAGCATGGCGCCGAAGAGGTAGTAGATACGGAACCAGGCCAGGCTGGCGGTCCGGAGTGCCAGCAGGTAGCCCACGGCGCCGAGGAAGCCCATCGCCAGCGAGACGGTCCAGAGCAGCTGGTGGGGACGCCGCCGCTCCAGATATTGGCGGAGCGTCCCGTAGCCGAAGAGGGCGCAGACCAGCGCCACGACCAGCGGATAGACGAGGAGCACGCTTCCCCGCCCCCTTCCTTCCAGGTTGGCAGCTACGGCTATCTTAGCGCGCCGGACCGCCCCGCCGGCGGGGCACCCGCCGTGCGGCCGCCGCCTCCCCCCTGCTTCGGCTCGACGATCAGGAGGGCGCGCATGGAGCGGCAGGGCGCGCCGCAGTCGACGTCGTTCCGGATCGTGTACGTGCCGGGCCGCTCCGGCGTGAAACGGACCTCGGAGCGACCGCCCGCCGGCACGCGGGCGCGGAGGCCGAGGCCGTCGACGACGAAGCCATAGGCTCGCCGGTCATAGGCGCGGATGTCGATGCGGACCGGGGTGCCGGCGCGGACGCGGATGGTGGCCGGGTCGTAGTAGTAGGGACGGGCCGTCACCACCGTCCGCTGCTCCACGGGCAGGCTGGAGCAGGCGCTCCCCAGCAGGAGGAGAGCGGCCAGAAGGGCCGGGCGCAGGGCGCGCCCGGCCCTCCCCGGGCTGGTCCGGGCGGGTCGCCGCATCCTTCCCCACCTCCGGCTCCAGCCCTTCCCCCGCTCCGCCCGGCTTATTCCGGCGCCGGCCGGCCCGGGCTCAGCGGTCGATCTGTGCCCGCTGCAGGCGGCCGCTGTAGTCGACGTAGACCGCCTTCCACTCCGTGTAGACCTCCAGGGCGGCGCGGCCCGCCTCGCGGTGGCCGTTGCCCGTGCCGCGCGTGCCGCCGAAGGGCAGCTGGATCTCGGCGCCGATGGTGCCGGCGTTGACGTAGACGATGCCCGTCACCAGGTCGCGCATGGCCTTGAAGGCCTTGTTGACGTCGCGCGTGTAGATGCTGGAGGAGAGGCCGTACTCGACGCCGTTGTTCACCTCGACGGCCTCCTCCAGCGAGTCGACGGGAATGATGGAGAGGACGGGGCCGAAGATCTCCTCCTGGGCGATGCGGAAGCGGGGCCCCACCTGGTCGAAGAGGGTCGGTTCGTAGAAGAAGCCCTTCGCCAGCTCGCCCGTGGTCACGGGATGGCCGCCGGCTACCAGCACGGCCCCTTCCTCCTGGCCGATCCGGACGTAGCGCTCCACCTTCTCCAGCGCCCGGCGGTTGATGAGCGGGCCCACCTCCGTCTCCGGGTCGAGGCCGTCGCCCAGGCGGAGCCTGCGCGCGCCCTCCTTCAGCCGCTCGACTAGCGCGTCGTGGATGCCGCGCTGGACGATGACGCGCGAGCCGGCGGTGCAGCGCTGGCCCGTCGTCCCGTAGGCGCTCCAGAGGATGCCTTGCACGGCCAGGTCCAGGTCGGCGTCGTCCAGGACCGTGATGGCGTTCTTCCCGCCCAGCTCCAGGTGGTAGCGCTTCATCTGCTCGGCGGCGATCCGCGCCACCTGGCGCCCCACCGCGTTGGAGCCGGTGAAGGAGATCAGGTCGACGCCGGGGTGGCGCAGGAGCGCGTCGCCCACGGCCTCGCCGGAGCCGAAGACCACGTTGAGGACGCCCGGCGGCAGGCCGGCCTCCTCCAGGATGCGGGCCAGGAGGTAGCCGAGGAGCGGCGCGTCGCTGGCGGGCTTGAAGACGGCCGTGTTGCCGGCCACCAGCGCGGGCATCAGCTTCCAGGTGGCGATGGAGAAGGGGAAGTTCCAGGGGGTGATGGCGGCCACCACGCCGATGGGGTCGCGCTGGGCCATGGCGAACTTGTCCGGGCTCTCCGAGGGCACCACCTCGCCGGTCAGGCGGCGTCCCTCACCCGCCATGTAGAAGGTCATGTCGATGCCTTCCTGCACTTCGCCGCGCGACTCGGTCAGCACCTTGCCCATGTCGCGCGTCATGGCGCGTGCCAGCTCCTCCTTCCGCTCCACCATCAGCTGGGCGGCGCGGAAGAGGATCTCGGCGCGCCGCGGCGCCGGGTAGAGGCGCCAGGAGCGGTAGGCCTCCCGGGCCGCCTGGACGGCCCGGTCCACGTCCTCCGGGCCCGAGGCGGGGACTTCGGCCACCACCTCGCCGGTGGCGGGGTTGATGCTGGCGAAGGTCTCGCCGCCCGAGGCGTCGACCCACTGGCCGCCGATCAGGTTGCGCAAGCGCTCCAACGGAATCCCTCCCTAGAGGTCGTCTCGGCCGACCCGCAGGAAGGGATTTCGCCGCGCCGTGCGGCGCGCCTCCCGCGCGACCCCGGCCCCGGCTCGCCGCCGCCGGGTTCCGCCGACGCCGGCGCGCCCGGCTCTAGAGCGCGACCCCCAGCATGCCGCCGGCCGCCCCGAGCCCCATCCCCAGGACCAACTCGCGCAGGAGCGGGAGGCGGGCGACGCCCCCGCCGGCCAGGGTGTCCACCAGCACGGCCAGCAGCACGTAGACCGCGCCCGCCAGGCCGCCGTGCAGCCAGCCCAGCCGGTCGGCGGCGCGGCCGGCCGCCAGACCGCCCGCCAGCGGCGCCAGCAGGCCGGCGTAGAAGCCGCCCCGCGCCAGCCAGGGATCGCTCAACCGGCTGAAGTGCCCCACCAGCGTCAGCGCCACGGCCAGCACCGCGGCCGCCACGAGGGAGACCGCCAGCCCCGTCGCCAGCGCCGCCGCCGAGAAGGCCGCCCCGGCCGTCTCCCGACTCGTCCGCACGCCCTCTCCCCTCCTGCTCCTATGTGCGGAGGGGGTCGTCCCATGCCAGGGGCCGGTCCGCTGCATGCGGACCGGCCCCGTTCGGAGCGGGCCCCCGGGTGGCCCGTCATCGGCATCCCCCGCGCCGCCGCCGCGAACCGCGGGGGCGCCTATTCGGGCCGGCCGAGCCTCTTCTCGGCGAAGCGGATCATCCGCCGCACCATCTGCCCGCCGATCCGTCCCACCTCGCGGGTGGTCATGCCACCCCACCCACGCCGGCGGATGTCGTCGCGCAGACCCAGCTCGCCGGCCACCTCGTACTTCAGCTGGTCGAGCTCCCGCTCGGCCCGAGGGTTCTCGACGCGACGGCCACCGTGCCTCGCCATCTGCAACCCCCCGTGTCGGCGCGCGCCGCCGACACCTATACCCTGCGCCGCCGCGCCGCCCGCTACTCGCGTCAGATCCCGGCGGCGGAGCCGGCCCTAGGCGTCCCTGGCTCGCCCAGCCACTCGGCCACGCGCTCGACCACCTCGCCGGCCGGCGCCACGAGCAGAGAGGGACCGGGCAGCGAGTCGAGGAAAATTTTCCCATAACTCCGGCGCGGATCGACCAGGCGGCTGTCCAGCACCACCACCGCGCCCCGGTCGCCGGCGCGCCGAATGAGGCGGCCGAAGCCCTGCTTGAAGCGGATGACGGCGTCGGGCACCGCCACCCCCAGGAAGCCGTTCCCCCCCGCGCGGTCCATCAGCTCGCTCCGCGCCGCCAGCAGCGGCGAGGTGGGCGGGGCGAAGGGCAGCTTGACCATCACCACGCAGCTGAGCGCATCGCCGGGCACGTCGACGCCCTCCCAGAAGCTGCTCGAGCCCAGCACCACGCTGCCCTGGTCGGCGCGGAGAGCCTCCGCCAGCCGGCTGCGGCTGCCGTCCAGCCCCTGTGCCAGCAGCTCCAGCCCCTCCGCCTCCAGGCGCGGCTTGAGCAGGAAGTAGACCGAGCGGAGCATCCGGTGGGAGGTGAAGAGGACCAGAGCGCGCCCGCCGGTGCGGGGCAGGAGCGCGGCCAGAAAGTCGGCCACCGCCGCCGAGGCGGCCGGCTCACGGCCCAGGTCGGGCAGGTCGGAGGGGACGGCCAGCAGCGCCTGCTCGCGGTAGCGGAAGGGCGACTCCACCACCAGCCGCTCCAGGCGATCGTCCTCCTCGAGCCCGAGCTGTCCCAGGAGGGGTGAAAAGTCGCCGGCGACGGTCAGCGTGGCTGAGGTGAGGACGGCGGCCTCCAGGTCCTGCCAGAGGCGCTCGCGCAGGAGCGCGCCCGGCTCCACCGGCGCCGCCGCCAGGAGCGGGCTGACCGCCAGGCGGCCGTCGCGGCGGCGGGCCAGCGGCTCCAGCCAGACCACCGTCGACGAGGGGTCGGCGGCGAGGATGCTCTCCATCGCCTCCAGCTCGCGCGCCGTCTCCGCCCGCGCCGCCTCCAGCTCCAGGCGCAGCTCGGCGCGCAGCTCGCGCCCCGCCGGGAGCCGCTGGGCCAGCCGCTCCAGCTCGGCCGCCAGCCGCCCGAGCCGGTCGCGCCAGGTGGCTCCCAGCTCGGCCAGCCTGCCCTGCCGGCCGAGCCCGCCGGGAAGCCGCTCCGCCCCCGCCGGCACCGTCTCCCCGCCCGCACCGGCGGTCGCCCGCCAGCGCGCCCCCAGGGCCTGCCAGAAGTCGCGCCCCGCCTGGCGCGACTCCTGGGCGGCCAGGCGGGCGCGCTCCAGCGCCGCGGCCAGCTCGGCGCCGAAGGCGGGCGCCGCCGCCAGGGGCGCCAGGGCGCCCAGGAGCCCGCGGCGCGGCGAGAGGAGCCGCTCGGCGTTCTCCTCGGCCTCCTCGGCCGAGAGCCGGACGCCGAAGTGGTGGGCGGCCTGCTCGGCCAGGTGGTGGGCCTCGTCCAGGACGGCGTGGGCGAAGGGCGGCAGGACCTGTTCGCCGGCGGCGTAGTGGGCGAGGAGCAGCGAGTGGTTGACCACCAGGAGGTCGGCCCGCTCCGCCTCGCGTCGCGCCCGCAGCCAGAAGCAGCGCTCCGCCCAGCGGCAGTCGGCGCCCAGGCAGGCCTGGGCGTCCACCGCCAGCCGCGCCCAGAGCCGCTCCTCCTCGCCGAAGAGCGGCGCCTCGCTGCGGTCGCCGCGGCGGGTGCGGGCGAGCCAGCTGCTCAGGCGCGCCAGAGCGGGCCGCTCGGCTTCCTCCACCGAGGCGGGGTCGGAGGCGAGCCGCTCCCAGCGCAGGAGGCAGAGGTACTGGCTGCGTCCCTTGAGCAGGGCGGCGCGGAAGGGGACGGGCAGGTGGCGGGCCAGCCAGGGCAGCTCCTTCTCCCAGAGCTGCTCCTGGAGGTTGACGGTATGGGTGGCCACCACCACCCGGCGCCGCTCCCGGCTGGCGAAGAGGAGGGCGGGCACCAGGTAGGCCAGCGACTTGCCCGTGCCCGTCCCCGCCTCCACCACCAGGTGGAGGCCCCGGCGGAGCGCCCGCTCCACCGCCGCCGCCATGCGCGCCTGGCCGGGACGCGCCTCGAAGCCCTCCAGGCGGCCGAGGAGCCCGTCGGGAGCGAAGAGCTCGGCCGCCCCGGACGGCGGCCGCCCGCCGTCGCCGCGGCCGACGAGGACGAAGGCCTCTCCGCCCGCCGCCTCCCTCTCCTCCCCGTCCGCCTCCGGGGCGAGGAGAAGGCGCGGCCGGGGCGGCGGCGCGGCGGGACCGGGGGGCGCCGCCTCCCCGGCGAGCAGGTCGACCAGTGGCGAGGCGGTGGGCAGAAGCCAGGCCAGGAGCGTCTCGCGCAGCTCCGGCGCCAGCTCCTCCAGGCGTTCCAGCAGGCGGGCGAAGAGGCGGGCCGTCGCCTCGGCGTCGGCGGCGGCGTCGTGGGCGCGCTCGAGGCCTAGCCCGTAGGACCGCGCCAGCTGCGCCAGCTGGTAGCCGGGCAGGAGCGGGTCGAGCAGCCGGACCAGCTCCAGGGTGTCGTAGCAGCGGTTGGTGAGGGGCGGGAGGCCTTCCTGGTGCAGCGCGCGGTCGAGAAAGGCCAGGTCGAAGGCGGCGTTGTGCGCCACCAAGGGGTCGTCGCCCGCGAAGGCGGCGAAGTCGCGCAGAGCCTCCGCCGCCGGCGGCGCCCGCCGGAGCGCCTCGGGGCGGAGGCCGGTCAGCCGGACGACGGCCAGCGGCAGCTCGCCCTCGAAGCGCAGCAGGCGGTCGAAGCGGGCGGCGACGGCGCCGTCCTCCCAGCGGACGGCGCCCAGTTGGAGGATCCGGTCCCGCGCCGGATCGAGGCCGCTGGTCTCGGTGTCAAAGGCGACGAAACGCTTCGAGCCGGCCACCCCCGGCCCATTGTAACGTTCTCTCCGCCAGGGCCACGGCCAGCGCCAGCGGGAGGCAGAACTGGAGGACGGCCAGGTGGGCGTAGGCCAGCGAGGCCCAGAAGCCGCGCCAGGGGAGGGGGTTGGAGCCGAGCACGGCCAGCACGTAGCCCAGCGAGGCCAGGCCGCCGCCGGCGAGGCCGCGCAGCCAGGGCGCCAGGCGCCAGGGCAGGAGGAGGCCCAGCTCGCCCAGGCCCAGGCCGAGCACGCCCAGGAGCAGGAAGAGCGGCACGAGCGGCCCCTCGGCGCCGCTGAAGAGCGCCCGCAGCAGGTAGGCCCAGTAGGCCGGCGCGAAGAGCTCGCGCCCTGCGCTCAGCCCGAGAAAGATCAGGAGCGCGGCCAGCCCTGCCGCCGCCCCGGCCAGCAGCAGGACGGCCAGATGGCGCACCGCCGACACGGCTTCCACCGCCTTCACCGCGCGCTACCCGAGCCTATGGGAAGCCGCGGCGCGGCATGCCACCCCCGCCGGCCGGCGGCCGCCCGGCGGCGCGCCGTCAGAGGCCGAGGCCGAGGTGGGCGGTGTCGTTCCAGCGCAGGAGGCGGCTCCGGCCGAGCTCTTCCGTCTCGAGGTCGAGCAGGGTGAGCGAGGTGTTCTCCAGCACCAGCCGGTAGCGGTGCTGCAGGTTCCAACCCATCAGGAAGGAGGTGATCACCTTGATCGTCCCCCCGTGGGAGACGAGGAGGAGCGCACCCCTCCTCCCCTCTTCCTCCAGCTGCTTCAGCGCGCGCCGCAGCGCGCCCACCGACCGCTGCTCCAGCTGCGCCAGCGTCTCGCCGCCGGTGGGCGGGTGGCGGGTGGCGTCCTCCACGTAGAGGCGCCAGTCCTCGCCGTAGCGGTCCTCGATCTCGGCGCGGGTCAGCCCCTCCCAGGCGCCGAAGGACATCTCGCGCAGGTCCGGGTCGACGCGCACCTCGAGGCCGTGCGGACGGGCCAGCCGCTCCGCCGTCTCGCGCGCACGGGAGAGGTCGGAGGACCAGACGGCGGCCAGGGTGAGCGGAGCCAGCCGCCCGGCCAGCGCCTCGGCCTGGCGGCGCCCTTCCTCGCTCAGGGGGATGTCGGTGTGGCCCTGGTAGCGGCCGCTCTGGTTGAAGAGCGTCTCGCCGTGCCGCACCAGGAGAAGGCGGCGGCGGGGCAAGGCTCAGCCCGCCTCCCGCGTCAGGAGGGCGGCCCGCCGGCTCACCTCGCGGCGGAGCCGCTCCACGTCCACCGTCCGCACGCGCCCGTCCTCGACCACCTTCCGCCCCCCCACCCAGACCGCCTCCACCGCCGCCGGCTCGGCCGAGTAGACCAGCGCCGAGAAGGGATCGAAGCGCGGCCAGAGCGCCGGCGAGCGGTCGGGGTCGACGAGGACGGCGTCGCAGGCCTTCCCCGGCTCCAGGCTGCCGATCTCGTCCGCCCAGCCCAGGGCGCGGGCGCTCTCCAGCGTCGCCATGGCGAAGGCCTCGCGCGCCGGCAGGGCGGCGGCGTCGCCCAGGCGGGCCTTCTGCAGGATGGAGGCCAGGCGCATCTCCTCGAACATCTCCAGGCGGTTGGTGCTGGCGGCCCCGTCGGTGCCCAGGCCGACGGTCACCCCCGCGCGCCGCATCTCGACCACCGGGGCGATGCCGCTGGCCAGCTTCAGGTTGGAGACGGGGTTGTGGGCGACGCCGACGCGGTGCTCGGCCAGGAGCTCGATGTCGCCCGGGCCCACCCGGACGCAGTGCGCCGCCAGGCAGCCCACCTGGAAGAGGCCGGTCTCGGCGCAGACCTCCGCCGGGCTCTTCCCGTACTTCGCCCGGCTCTGGTCGTTCTCGTCGTCGTTCTCCGAGAGGTGGATGTGGACGCGGGCGCCCAGCGCCGCCGCCCGCTCCGCCACCCGGCCCAGGAAGTCGCGCGTGGTGGTGTAGACGCCGTGCGGCCCCAGCATCACCCGGATGCGCCCGCCGGCGGCGCCGTGCCAGTCGCGGAAGAGCGCCTCCGCCTCGGCCAGCGCACGCGCGCCGCTCCCGTCGCCCGGCTCCACCATGCCGCGCGCGATGGCGGCGCGGCCGCCCGCCTCCACCACCGCCCGCACCGTCTCTTCCATGAAGAAGTACATGTCGGCGAAGGCGGTGACGCCCGCCTCCAGCATCTCCACCGCCGCCAGGAGCGCCCCCCAGTAGGTATCCTCCGGCCGGAGGCGCGCCTCGACGGGGAAGATGCGCGTCTCGAGCCAGGGCATCAGGCTCAGGTCGTCGGCGTAGCCGCGCATCAGCGTCATGGCGGCGTGGGAGTGGGCGTTCACCATCCCCGGCATCAGGAAGCGGCCCCGCGCCTCCACCCTCTCCCCCTCCGGGCGCAGCCGCCAGGCGGGCGCCTCCGCCCGCGGGCCCACCCAGAGAATGCGGGCCGGATCGGCCAGGAGGAGCGCCTCCTCGACCACGCCCAGCACCGGGTCGACCAGCGTCGCCCCCTCGATGGCCAGCGCCGCCTCCAGCGGCCGCCCCGCCTCGTTCCGCTCCGCCCCGCCCATCTCAGACCCTCCAGCTCCGGCCGTAGGCCTCCTGTTCCGGCGTCAGCCGGTCGATGCGGACGCCCAGCGCCTCCAGGCGGCGACCGAGGACGCGCTCGTCCAGCTCGCGCGGGATGGGCACCAGGCGCCGCCCCAGTTCGTCCGCGTGGCGGTCGACGTAGCGGATGGCCTCCACCTGCAGGCTGAAGGAGAGGTCCATGATCTCGACCGGGTGGCCGTCGCCCGCCGCCAGGTTGACCAGCCGCCCCTCCGCCAGCAGGTAGAGCCGGCGGCCGTCCGCCAGCACGAAGCCCTCCACGTGGGGGCGGACTTCCTCGCGGCGGACGGCGAGCGCGGCCAGATCGGGCTTGGCGATCTCCACGTCGAAGTGGCCGGCGTTGGCCAGCACGGCCCCGTCGCGCATGCGCTCGAAGTGCTCGCGGCGGAGCACGTCGCGCATGCCGGTGACCGTGACGAAGAATTCGCCCACGGCTGCCGCCTCCAGCGAGGGCATCACCCGGAAGCCGTCCATCAGCGCCTCGTTGGCCCGGACGGGGTCGACCTCGCAGACGACGACGTGGGCGCCCAGGCCGGCCGCGCGGGCGGCCACCCCCTTGCCGCACCAGCCGTAGCCCAGTACGACCACCGTCTTCCCCGCCACGGTCAGGTTGGTGGTGCGCATGATGGCATCCCAGACCGACTGGCCGGTGCCGTAGCGGTTGTCGAAGAGGTGCTTGGCCAGGCCGTCGTTGGTGGCCATGACGGGGAAGGCGAGCAGCCCCTCCGCCTCCAGGGCGCGGATGCGCCGGATGCCGGTGGTCGTCTCCTCGGCGGCGCCGCGCACGCCGCCGAGGAGGTCGCGCCGCTCGCCGTGCAGGAGGCCGATCAGGTCGGCGCCGTCGTCGATGACCAGCTCGGGTCGGCCGGACAGCGCCCGCTCCAGAAACTCGCGGTACTCCTCGGGGGTGGCGCCCCGCCAGGCGAAGACCTCCACCCCTGCCTCGGCCAGCGCGGCGGCCACGTCGTCCTGGGTGGAGAGCGGGTTGGAGCCGGCCACGCTCACCTCGGCGCCCGCCTGGTGTAGGACCTCCGCCAGCCGGGCGGTCTTCGCCTCCAGGTGGAGGCAGAGGGCCAGGCGCCGCCCGCGCAGCTCGCCGCCCTCCTCCAGCTCGCGCGCCAGGCTGGCCAGCACCGGCATGTGGCGAGCCGCCCAGTCGATCTTTCGCCTCCCCGAGGGCGCCAGGGAGGGGTCGCGGACCACGCTCACCGGCCGTACACCTCCGGCGTGACCGCGCAGCCGCAGCGCGCCCGCTCGGCCGGGATCCGCCCCAGCGTGGCGGCCAGGAGCTCCCGCAGGCGCCGGCCGTTCCGCTCCATCACCTCGTTCACCTCGGCGTGGGTGAGCGGGTGGTCGGCGATGCCGGCGGCCAGGTTGGTCACCATGGCCACCGCGGCGTAGCAGAGGCCCAGCTCGCGCGCCAGCACCACCTCGGGCACGCCCGTCATGCCCACCACGTCGCCGCCCAGCCGCCGGTAGGCGCGGATCTCGGCCGGCGTCTCGTAGCGCGGGCCCTCGGTGCAGACGTAGACGCCCCCCTGCCGCACGGGGATGCCCAGGCCGCGCGCCTCCTCCTCCAGGAGGGCGCGCAGCTCCGGGCAGTAGGGCTCGCTCACGTCCACGTGCGCCACGCCGTCGCCCTCCCGGTCGAAGTAGGTGGAGGGCCGGCCGCGGGTGAAGTCGAGGAACTGGTTGACCAGGACGAAGGTGCCCGGCGCCAGTTCCCGGTCCAGCGAGCCCACCGCCGCCGTGGCCAGCACCCGCTCGACGCCCAGGCTCTTCAACGCCCAGAGGTTGGCGCGGTAGTTGACGCGGTGAGGCGGGATGCTGTGATGCCGCCCGTGGCGCGCCAGAAAGGCCACCTCCTCGCCCCCCGGGAAGCGCCCGGCCAGCAGGTGGACGAGCCCGTAGGGCGTCTCCACCGAGAGCTCGCGCACCCCTTCCAGGACCTCCGGATCGTAGACGCCGGTCCCGCCGATCAAGGCCAGGCGCATCTCAGCCCTCCTCGTGCAGCCAGGCGTCCAGCGTCCGGCTCCACTCCACCAGCTCCTCCGGCCGGAAGTGGAGCGCGATCTCGCCGGCGGCCGTCTCCGGCGAGTCGGAGCCGTGGACCAGGTTCATCTGGATGTCGGCTCCGAAGTCGCCGCGGATGGTGCCGGGGGCCGCCTTGCGCCCGTCGGTGGCGCCCAGCAGGTTGCGCACCACCTCGACGGCCGAGGGGCCCTCCCAGACCATGGGCACCACCGGCCCGGCGGTGACGAAGTCGACCAGCGCGCGGTAGAAAGGCTTCTCGCGGTGGACGGCGTAGTGCGCCTCGGCCGTCGCCCGGTCGAGGCGGACCAGCTTCATGGCCACCAGCTTCAGCCCCTTCTGCTCGAGGCGGCGGATCACCTCGCCCACCAGGCCGCGCTGTACGCCATCGGGCTTGACCATCACGAAGGTCCGTTCGATCGCCAACCGCACCCCTCTCCTTCCCCGTCGCGCGCCGCCGGCCGTCCCCGCCCGGGGACGGCCGGCGGGCGGCGGCGCTCCTACTCCACCGGGTTGACCAGCTCGCCCAGCCCGTCGATCACCACGCGCACCTCGTCACCCGGCCGCACGGGTCCCACCCCGGCCGGCGTCCCGGTGAGGATGACGTCGCCGGGCTCCAGCGTCATCACCTGGCTGACGAAGCGGACCAGGTAGGCGACGTCGAAGAGGAGGTCGCCGGTGTTCCCCTCCTGGCGCACCTCGCCGTTGACCAGCGTGCGGATCCCCCGGCCGGAGGGGTCGATGCCGCGGACCACCTCCGGCCCCAGCGGGCAGAAGGTGTCGAAGGACTTGGAGCGCGTCCACTGCCCGTCCTTGCGCTGCAGGTCGCGCGCCGTGACGTCGTTGCCGCAGGTGTAGCCCAGGATGGCGCCCTCCACCTCGTCCGGCTCCAGGTTGCGCGCGCGCCGGCCGATGACCACCGCCAGCTCGGCCTCGTAGTGGACCTCCCGGCTCATGGCCGGCCAGCGGATGGGCTCGCCCGGGCCGATGACGGAGCTGGCCGGCTTGAGGAAGAGGACCGGCTCGTCCGGCAGCCGATCCTTCATCTCCTCGGCGTGCATGCGGTAATTGAGGCCGACCGCCACCACCTTGCCGGGCTGGACGGGCGCCAGCAGGCGCGCCGTGGCCGCCTCCACCCGCTCGCCGGTAGGCTTCCCCCAGACGGTCCAGGGCGCTCCCCCGAGCAGCTCGATCACGTCGTCCTGGCGGCGGCCGTAGGCCACCCGCCCGTCCGGCAGCGCCAGACGCACCAGCCGTTCCGTCATACCCTGCCCCCTCCTTGGCATCGAGCCCGGCGGGCGTGCGCCCCCGGCGCTCCCGGCGTCTACGGATTCCCGCCCTCCGCCCCGCCGTCGCGGTAGGCGGCCAGCACGATGGCGGGCGGCGAGACGTAGACCATGGCGGTGGCCGCCGCCACGATCCCCGAGTCGTTGAAGAGGAGCGCCGCCACGCTGCCCAGCGCGGCGCCCGCGAATCCCGCCACCAGTGCAGGATGGCGCTTCTCGAAGGCCTCCCCGAATCCTCCCGGCCGGAGCGCGACCAGGAGGTAGAGGAAGAGCGCGGCCAGGAAGAGCCAGCTCCAGTTGGTCAGGCGGATCAGCTTCCAGTTCATCCCCAGCTTCCCGGCGACGAGCGCCAGGAAGTCCGCGAGCCCGCCTCCGCCCTGCGCCGCCTGGGCGAAGGCGCGCCCGATGTGCGAGGCGTGGCCGGCCAGGAGGTCGATCCCCACCATCACGCCCGTCCCGACGAGCAGCAGGAGAACCGCCAGCACCGCCTCGCGGACGCCCAGCCTCCGCCCCCAGAGGCGGACGGTGGCGACGAAGTAGCCGACCAGGGCGGCCAGGGCGATGCCGAAGTTGGCGCCCAGCTCCGGGTCCAGCAGCACCGCCCCGATGACGGCGAAGAGGAGGACGGCCGCCTCCCTCCAGCCCCGGCGGTTGCCCAGAAGGTCGAGGAGGCCGGTGACGCCCATCAGGCTGGCGCCGATGAGGACGCCCCCGTACTCGTTGCCAAGCCCGTAGAAGCGGGCCGCGTAGAGGGCGCTGTAGCCCAGGGGCGAGTTGGCGTCGGCCCAGGAGCCGGTCAGCAGATCGCCCAGGACGAAGGCCACGGTGGCCAGGTCGATCCAGAGGAGCGGGGCCAGAAGGCGCCGCCCGCGCGGCGCCGGCAGGCGGAGCGCCAGGGCGCCCAGCACCGCCAGCATGGCCAGGAAGAGCGCCATGGAGGTGCCGGGCCCCAGCTGCGGGAAGAAGGCGAGCAGCAGCAGGGCCAGCGGCGAGAGGCTGAAGGCCACCAGAGCCGCCCGCAGCAGGCGGCGGATGCGCGCCGCCGTCGCGGGCCGGCTGAGGTGGATGGCCACCAGCGCCGCGGCCGAGGCGAAGAAGAGGACGATGCCGCTGATCACGAAGAAGTAGAGAAGCGAGGGCCTCCGCGCCGCGTTGGCCAGCGTCGAGGTGTAGATCGCCTGCACCGCCGCCACCGGGTCGGCGGCCGCCACCGTGCCCATGGGCCGCCCGGTGACGCCCGGCTCGGCAGGCGGCGTGACGCCCAGCGCCTCGAGGACCGTGGGCGCCACGTCGGTGACCTCCACCACCCCGGCCTGGCGGGTGGTGGGCGAGGTGAGGAGGCTGCCGGCGGCCACCCCCTTCCCCCAGGCGAAGACGGGAACCAGGTAGGCGTCCTGGCGGCCGGCGGCGGGCGTGGGCGCCAGGCTGAGCACCAGCAGGAGGTCGCGCCGCGGGTCGAGACGCGCCTGGAGGGCGCCCACCAGCCGGTCGGCTCCGGTCAGGGCCTGCCGCCGCGCCGCCTGCAGCGCCGCGGGGCTCATGGCCGACGCCTCGCTCTCCACCCGGGCCATGTCGCCGGCCTCCACCACCACCAGGCCCACCCGGGGAGGAAGCCGGTCGTAGGCGGCCAAGAGGCGCGAGAGGCTGGTGCGCACGCCGCCGGGGAAAGAGGCATCGGCGACCAGGAGCCCGTCGTCCACCTCTCCGGCGTCCACGCTCCAGGCGCCGTCCATGGCCGCGGGCACGGCGAAGCGCTGGGGCAGGCCGGCGGCGTCCGAGTTGCCCAGGACGGCCGTCTCGAAGCCTGCCGCGTGGAGGGCGTCGCCCAGGAAGCCGTACGGCGGCTGGACGGCGAGCGGCGCCGCGGCGGCCTGGGCGAGGAGCGGCCCCATGCCCAGCTCGAGGATGGCGCGGCCCGCCGGCGGCCGGCGCCCGTACCGCCAGGCGTAGACCTCCGCCGCGCGGGCGCCGGCGTCGGCAAGCGCGGCTGGGATCCGTTCCCCGCGCTGGTAGGCCTCCGCCAGGCCGGGCGCGCCCGGCTGGATGGAAGCGCTGCCCAGCGCCAGGGCGGCCGTGGCGGGCGCGTTCCGCTGCGGCGTGAGCACGTTGACCAGCCCCGTCGCCCCCTCCCGTTCCAGGCGCCGGAAGGCGGGCAGGTCGCCGCCCGCCAGGTCGGGCCAGTCCACGTAGGGCAGGAGGACGAGGACCACGCGGCCGCCGTCGCTGGCGGCCGGGGCGGTGGCGCCGCCGGCGGCCAGGGCGCGGCCGGGCCCGAGGAACGGTGCGGAAAGAAGGAGCACGAGGAAGCCCGTCAGGATGACGGCAAGAGGCCGGGCCGCCGCGGGGCGCGTAGCCATCCCTCCCCGGCGCGAGGTCGGACGAACGGAGCGATTGTAGCACGGCGGCCGGCGGCGCCGGCGTCTTAAGGCGGGCGCCCGGCGTCCGATGCCCGGGCAGGAGAGGGGTGGCCGTCTTGGACATCACGCTTCCCTTGGGCCTCGTCATCGCTGTGGCCGCCATCCTCGGCTCGCAGCTGATGGAGGGCGCCCACCTGGCCGCGCTCCTCAACCCCTCCGCCATCCTGCTGGTGCTGGGCGGCACCGTCGGCGCCACCGTCGTCAGCTCCCGTCGGGCCGACGTGGCCGCTGTCCCGGCCAGCCTGGCGGCCGTCTTCCGCGCGGAGCCGGCCGACCGCCGCGGGCTCCTGGAAGAGCTGGTGACGCTGGCGCAGAAGGCGCGGCGGGAGGGTCTGCTGGCCATCGAGGAGGACCTGGCGGGCGTGCGCGAGCCCTTCCTGGCGCGCGGCATGCAGATGGTGGTCGACGGCAGCGAGCCCGAAATGGTCCGCGAGATGCTGGAGGCGGAGACGGAAGCGGAACTCGCGCGCTGGGAGCGCTCCGCGGCCGTGCTGGAGGCGGCCGGGGGCTACTCGCCCACCATGGGGATCATCGGTACCGTGCTCGGCCTCGTCCACGTCCTGGGCAACCTCTCCGACACCTCGCGCATCGGCCCCGCCATCGCCGTCGCCTTCATGGCCACCTTTTACGGGATCTTCCTGGCCAACGTCCTCTGGCTGCCGCTGGGCGCCCGCATCCACGCCCGCGCGCAGAGCCAGGCGGAGTGGCGGCGGGTGATCCTGGAGGGCATCCTCTCCGTGGCCAACGGCGAGAGCCCCAACGTGGTCCGCGAGAAGTTGGCCACCCTGAGCGGCATCCCCCTCGGGCAGGGCGGCGAGCCGCCCGCCTCGCGCGTGGCGGCCCGGGAGCAGCATGCGTAGGCCGGCGGAGCGCCCCAAGTCCGAGGCGGCCGGCATGATGCGCTGGCTGCTCACCTATGCCGACATGATCACGCTCCTTCTGGCCTTCTTCATCGTCCTCTACTCCATGTCGCAGGTGGACCAGGCCAGGTACCAGCAGCTGGCGGCGGCGCTGCGCGCGCTTCTCAACGGCGGGGGGAGCTCGGCCATCGTGGTGACGCCGGCCGTACCGGCGGGGCGGGACGTGCTCCAGCCCGCGCCCTCCCGCGGCGAGACCGCGGAAGGAAGCGACCTGCGCACCATCGGCGAGCGCATCGCGGCGGCGCTTCGCCAGCGCGGGCTGGGCGACCGCGTGCAGGTGGTGCTCACCGGGCGCGAGCTCCAGATCAGCCTGGGCGAGTCGGTCTTCTTCGACACCGGCAGCGCCGCGCTGAAGCCGGAAGCCCTGCCCGTCCTCGACTCCATCGCGGCTGCGCTGCGCGACGTGGCCAACCCGCTGGAGGTGCACGGCTTTGCCGACAGCCGTCCCATCCGTACCGACCTCTTCCCCAGCAACTGGGAGCTCTCCGCCTACCGGGCGACCACGGTCATCCGCTACCTCCAGTCGCAGGGCATCGACCCCCACCGGCTGGCCGCGGTCGCCTACGGCGAGTACCACCCGCTGGCGACCGGCAGCGACCCGGCCAGCCTGGCCCTCAACCGGCGCGTGGACATCGTCGTCCTGCGCCAGACGGCGACGGACACGCCGCCGCAGCAGATCTGGCCGCCGCAACAGAAGGCGCCCGAGGGCGGCTGAGCGGAGCGCGACCGCTCGCGGCCGCGCGGCTCTGCTCGGCCGCCCCCCTCCCCCTCCTCGCGCCCGCCGGAGTCGGAGCGGCTCAGAGCGAGAGCCAGAGCGCGGCGGCCACGGCGAGAAGGACGACCAGATTGAGGCCTATGCTGAGGCCGTGGAGCGCGCCGAAGGCGGGCGAGCCGGCGGCGGCTCGGACGCGCGGCTCCAGCACCCACCAGGCGAGCAGGTCGACCGCCAGCGCCACGAGGAGCGCGACGGCGGCGGCGCCGGGGGCGGAGACCGGGAGGGGCCGCGCGGCGGGCAGCCGCTGCGCCAGGGCCAGGACGGCCAGGGCCAGGAGCGCGGTCAGCGCCCCGTGCAGGTAGTAGGTGGGGAAGATGGCGCCGACCACGCGTCCGCCGCCGTCGGAGCCCAGGAGGCGGAAGACGGCCGGCGCCACCGTCAGGCTGAAGAAGAGGATGGCACCGAGCCAGACGCCCAGCGAGCCGAAGTAGAGAAAGGCGAGCAGCGTGCGCACCGGGTGCACCCCTTCCTGGGGCATGCGGGCGGGGGCGCTCAGGCGCGACCGAGCCCCAGCCCCAGCGCCTCCTTCACCTGCCGCACCGTCGACTCGGCGATGGCGGCCGCGCGCTCCGCCCCCTGGCGGAGGACCTCCTCCAGGTAGCCAGGCTCGGCCTCCATCTCGGCCAAGCGGCGCCGGATGGGCTCCATGCCCGCGATCACCGCCTCGGCCAGGTCCGCCTTGAAGCGGGCATAGCCGGTGTCGCGGTACTCGCGCTCCAGCTCCTCCACCGGGCGGCCGGTGAAGCCCGAGAAGATGGTGAGCAGGTTGGCGATGGCCGGTTTGGCCTCGGGGTCGTAGACCACCTCGCGGCCGGAGTCGGTGACGGCGCGGGCGATCTTTCGGCGGATGAGGTCCGGGTCGTCTCCGAAGCTGATGTAGTTCCAGGGGCTCTCGGCGCTCTTGGACATCTTGGCCTGGGGGTTGTCCAGGCCCATGATGCGCGCCCCCAGCTGGGGGATGAGCGGCTCGGGGACGCGGAAGAGCGGGCCGAGGCGGCGGTTGACGCGCTCGGCCAGGTCGCGCGTCAGCTCCACGTGCTGCTTCTGGTCCTCCCCCACCGGCACCACGTCGGCCTGGTAGAGGAGGATGTCGGCGGCCATCAGCACCGGGTAGTTGAAGAGGCCGGCGGAGACCGACTCCTGGCTGCTCTTGCGCGCCTTGTCCTTGAACTGGGTCATGCGGCTCAGCTCGCCGAAGGTGGCGAAGCAGTTGAGGATCCAGGCCAGCTCCGGGTGGGCGGGGACGTCGGACTGGACGAAGAGCGTCGAGCGCGCCGGGTCCAGGCCGGCCGCCAGATAGAAGGCGGCCACCTCGCGGATCTGCCGGCGCAGCTCCGCGGGCTCCTGCGGGACGGTGATGGCGTGCAGGTCGACGACGCAGTAGATGCCCTCGTAGACGTCCTGGAGCTGGACGAACTGGCGGACGGCGCCCAGGTAGTTGCCGATGTGGATGTTCCCCGAGGGCTGGACGCCGGAGAACGCTCGCTTCACTCCCCTGCCTCCTTGCCGCCGCCGGCGCGCCCGCGAACCGCCGGGCGGCGCTAGCCGACGACCACGTTGACCAGTTTATCCGGGACGGTGATCAGGCGCCGCACCGGCTTCCCCGCCACGTAGGGGCGGTCGCGCACCGACTCCAGGGCGCGGCGCGCCAGCTCCTCCTCCGGGAGCCCGCGCGGGACGGAGATCCGCTCGCGGACGCGGCCGTTCACCTGGACCACCACCAGCACCTGTTCCTCCACCAGGGCGGCGGGGTCGACCTCGGGCCAGCGCTCCAGGTGGATCGAGCCGGCATGACCCAGCCGGTGCCAGAGCTCCTCGGTGACGAAGGGCGCCATGGGCGCCAGGCAGAGGAGGAGCCGCTCCACCGCCCGGCGGTAGGCGTCGCTCCGGGCCAGGCCCTGCTGCGCCGCGCGCATGAGGAGGTTGGTCAGCTCCATGAGCGCGGCCACAGCCGTGTTGAAGTCGAAGCGCTCCATGTCGGCGGTCACCCGCTGGACCGCGCGGTGCATGGCGCGGAGCAGCTCCGCCTCCGTCACCCGCTCCCCCGCCTCCTCCGCCTCGCCGGCGGCCGGCCCCTCCGGGGCCTCGCCCAGCGCCGCCAGCGCGACCCGCCAGACGCGGTTGAGGAAGCGGTGCGCGCCCTCGATCCCCTTGGAGCTCCAGGGCCCGCCCTGCTCCCAGGGCGCCATGAACATCAGGTAGACGCGGACCACGTCGGCGCCGTAACGCTCCACCAGCTCGTCGGGCGCCACCACGTTGCCGCGCGACTTGGACATCTTCTGGCTGTCCTCGCCCAGCACCACGCCCTGGTTCTTCAGGCGCAGGAAGGGCTCGTCGAAGTCGACCAGGCCCAGGTCGCGCAGCACCTTGGTGAAGAAGCGCGCGTAGAGCAGGTGCATCACCGCGTGCTCGGCGCCGCCGGTGTATTGGTCCACCGGCAGCCAGTAGGCCGCCTCCTTCGGATCCCAGGGCCGCTCGCGCTCGTGCGGGCTCAGGTAGCGGAACCAGTACCAGCTGGAGTCGACGAAGGTGTCCATGGTGTCCGTCTCGCGCGTCGCCGGGCCGCCGCAGCGCGGGCAGGCGGTATGCAGGAAGGCCTCGTCGCGCTTGAGCGGCGACTCGCCCGTGGGCAGGAACTCCGCCTCCTCGGGCAGGAGCACCGGCAGCTGCTCGTCCGGCACGGGAACCGTGCCGCAGCGCTCGCAGTAGACGATGGGGATGGGCGTCCCCCAGTAGCGCTGCCGGCTGATCAGCCAGTCGCGCATGCGGTAGTGGACGGTGCGCCGCCCGATCCCCCGCGCCTCCACGGCTTCGGCCAGGCGCCGCCAGCCCTCGTCGTTGGGGAGCCCGGTGAACTCGCCCGAGTGGACCATCCGCCCCGGGCCCGTGTACGCCTCCCGGAGCGGCTGGCCGTCCCAGTCCGGCGGCGCGATGACCACCGGGATGGGCAGGCCGTAGCGGCGGGCGAAGTCGAAGTCGCGCTCGTCGTGGGCGGGCACCCCCATGATGGCGCCGGTCCCGTAGGAGAGGAGGACGTAGTCGGCGATCCAGACGGGCACCTTCTCGTCGGTGAAGGGGTGGAGCGCGTAGGCGCCGGTGAAGGCGCCGTCGCGCACGTGCTCGGTGGAGAGGCGCTCGATCTCGGACTCGCGCGAGCTCTTGTAGCGGTAGCGCTCCACTTCCTCGCGCCGGTCGGGGGTGACGATCGCGTCGACCAGGGGGTGCTCGGGCGCCAGCACGCAGAAGGAGGCGCCGAAGAGGGTGTCGATGCGCGTGGTGAAGGTGCGGAAGCGCAGCTCGGGCCGCCCCGCCACCTGCCACTCGAACTCGACGCCCTCCGAGCGCCCGATCCAGTTGCGCTGCATGGTGACGACGGGCTCCGGCCACTCAATCTTGGAGAAGTCGAGCAGCTCGTCCGCGTAGGCGGTGATGCGGAAGAACCACTGCTCCAGGTCGCGGCGGACGACCGGGGTGTCGCAGCGCTCGCAGCGCCGGTCCTCCCCCACCACCTGTTCGCGCGCCAGCGTGGTGTTGCAGCTGGGGCACCAGTCCACCGGCGCCATCTTCCGGTAGGCGAGCCCGCGCTCGTACATGCGCAGGAAGAACCACTGGTTCCAGCGGTAGTACTCGGGCTCGCAGGTGACCACCTCGCGGCTCCAGTCGAACATGGCGCCCATGGAGCGGAGCTGCGCGCGCATCCGCTCGATGTTCCGGTAGGTCCAGACGCGCGGGTGGACGCCGCGCTTGATGGCGGCGTTCTCGGCCGGCAGGCCGAAGGCGTCGAAGCCCATGGGGAAGAGGACGTTGTAGCCGCGCATGCGCAGGAAGCGCGCGCGGGCGTCCGAGGGCGTCATGGCGTACCAGTGGCCGATGTGCAGGTCGCCGCTGGGATAAGGAAGCATGGTCAGCGCGTAGAACTTGGGGCGGTCCTCGCGGACGACGGTGCGGTAGAGTCCCTGCTCCTCCCAGCTCCGCGACCACCTGGCCTCGATGCCCCGGAAGTCGTAGTCGGGCACGCGCTTCCCCCCGTCTCCGATCCTCGAAAGGCGAAGCCCGTCTCCCACCCGGGACGGGCTTCGGCCGCGCCGCAGTCGGCATGATTTGGCTCGAATTCTAGCGATTCCGGCGCCGCGCTGTCAATTCGCCGCCAGCCTGCCGCTAGAATAGGCGCTGGAGACGGCGCCGGCCGGGGCGGCGACACGCGCCGGGAGCCGCTCCGGGAGGGGACGGGAGAGTTGGAGATCGGGCGCTGGCTGATGCTCTTCGGCGCCCTGCTGCTGGCGGTGGGCGCCCTCTTCTACCTGGGCGGCCGCTGGCTGCATCTGGGGCGGCTGCCCGGGGACTTCGTCTGGCAGCACGGCTCCTTCACGCTCTACGCCCCGCTGGCCTCCTCGCTCCTGCTCAGCCTGCTGCTCACCCTGCTGCTCAACCTCTTCCTCGGCCGGCGGTAGGGCGGCGCCGGCCGGAGGCGCTGCGCGCGCCGGCTCCTCGGCGGCCGGTCAGGAGGGCGCGGCGCCGTCCTGCGGCGGGCGCCAGGTGCCGGCCGGCGTCCGGAAGGCGACGTTGAGCCGGTTCCAGCCGTTGATGGCCACCACCGCCAACGTCAGGTCGACCAGCTCCCGCTCGCTGAAGTGGCGCCGCGCCTCCTGGTAGACCTGGTCGGGGACGTGGCCGTCCTCCAGGCGCGTCACCGCCTCGGTCCAGGCCAGCGCCGCCCGCTCGCGCGGCGTGTAGAAAGGCGCCTCGCGCCAGGCGGCCAGCGCGTAGAGGCGCTGCTCCCCCTCCCCCGCCAGGCGCGCCTCCTGCGTGTGCATGTCCAGGCAGAAGGCACAGCCGTTGATCTGCGAGGCGCGTACCTCCACCAGGCGGACCAGCGAGGGCTCCAGAAGCCCGCTGCGACGGACGTAGGCGTTGAGACCGCGCAGCGCCTCGGCCGCCTCCGGCGCCAGGCTGCGGTAGTCGATCCGCGGTTCCACGTACTCCACCTCCCTGCTTGCCGGCGCCCGCCGGGCGCCCGGCGGCCATCCTAGCGCTCCCGCGCCGGCGTGCCGTGACGGCGGTCACGGGGCGCTCCGTCTAAGGGCGGCGGCGGCCGGAGAGGCTACTTCCCGCCATGGCCTTCCGACTCCGCCGGCTGAGCGAGCGTCCGATCCTGGAACCCGACCCGGCCCACCGCTGGGAGGCGGCGGCGGTCTTCAACCCCGGCGCCATCCTCCACAACGGCCGCGTCGTCCTCCTCTACCGGGGCAGCGACCGGCCCTTCCGCGCCGAGGGCGAGCCCTATGTCTCGGCCATCGGCTACGCCGAGAGCCTGGACGGGATCCACTTCCTGCGCCGTCCCCGGCCGGTGATGGTGGGCGACGGCGGCCAGGCGCGACGGGGGGTGCAGGATCCGCGCCTGGTCCGCCTGGACGACCGCTACTACATGGTCTACACCGCCTTCGGCGGGCGCGAGCCGGAGGACTACCGCATTGCCATGGCCGTCTCGCGCGACCTGGTCCGCTGGGGCGGCCGCCGGGTGCTGCTGGAGGAGCCCAACAAGGACGGTGGCCTCTTGCCCGAGCGCCTGGACGGACGCTACTTCCTCTTCCACCGCCGTCCGCCCGACATCTGGCTGGCCGTCTCGCGCGACCTGTACCACTGGGAGGAGCACCGCGTCATCCTGCGGCCCCGCCCCGGCAGCTGGGAGTCGAGCCGCATCGGCATCGGGCCGCAGCCGTTGCGCGTCGAGCAGGGCTGGCTGCTCATCTACCACGGGGTCGACGAGAGGAACACGTATCGTCTGGGCGCGGCGCTCCTGGACGCGCGCGACCCCTACCGCGTGCTGGCCCGGCTGCCGGAGCCCATCTTCGAGCCGGAGCTGGAGTGGGAGCGGGAGGGGCTGGTGCCGGACGTGGTCTTCAGCTGCGGCGCCGTCGACGTGGGCGACCGCTTCCTCGTCTACTATGGCGCCGCCGACACCCGCATCGGCGTGGCCGAGCTGAGAAAGTCCGAGATCCGCTTCTGAGCGGAGGCCGCCCTCCCCCGGCGGGTGGCGGCAGGCGCCCTCCCGCCTCAGGCGCCGGCGGCGGGGGCGGCCGAGGAGCCGGGAGGCCGCGGGAAGAGGTGCTCCTCGCCCAGCTGGCGTGTGGCGGGGAGGCGGCGCAGGACAGGGTCCGCCTGCCAGTAGAGGCCGAAGAGGAGCTGGACCAGCGCGGTGCCGGCGATGACCGCCGTCGGCCCCCAGGCCTCGCCCGCCAGGCCGCCCAGGAAGGAGCCCAGCGGCATGGCGAGGGAGACGAGGCTGGTGATGGCCGAGGCCACCCGCCCCATCAGCTGGCGCGGCACGATGCGCTGCAGGCCGCCGCCCACCAGCGCGTTGACCACCCCGCCCGGCACCCAGCCCAGTCCGAAGGCGCCGACGAGGAGCGGCGGGAGCGTGCCCAGCGCGGCCAGCAGCCAGGCGGCGCCGCCCGCCAGGCTGACCAGCCCGATGGCGGTGGAGATGCGCCATCGCTCCAGGCGCGGGGCCAGGAGCGCCCCCGCGATGGTGCCGGCGGCCATGGCCGAGAGCATGGCCCCGTAGACGTTCGGGCCGCCGTGGGCGGCGGCGTGGGCCGGCAGGACGACCATCATGGCGGCGATGACGAAGTTGAGCGCCACCGCGCCCAGCGTGATCCGCCCGGCCACCGAGCGCGCCACCAGCCCGAGCCCCTCCCCCAGCTCGGCCAGGTAGCGGCGGAGCGGCGTCTCGCCGCCGGCCCCGCTCCCGGACTCCTCTCCGGCGCCGGCCGCCTCCGCGGTCGCCCGCGGGGCCGGGGGGACGCGCAGCCTGGTGAAGATCCAGGCGGCGCCGAGGAAGCTGAGCGCGTCCAGGGCGTAGAGCGGGACCGCGCCGACGGCCGCCACCAGAAGGCCGGCCAGGGCGCGGAAGACGAGGCTGGTGCCCTGGGCGGCGAAGGTGAAGAGCGAGTTGGCCCGCACCAGGTGCTCCGGCGGCAGGATGCGGGGCAGCGCCGCCTGTTCGGCCGGCTCGCCGAACTGTCCGGCCAGGGCCAGGAGCGGGATCAGGCCCAGGATCGCCCAGAGCGGCGGCCGCCCGGGCAGGGCGAGGAGGGGCACGGCCAGCACCAGGGCTCCCTGGAGGCCCTGGGTCAGCGTCAGGGTGCGGCGGATGGGCCAGCGGTCGACCAGCGGCCCGACGAAGAGCTGGAGCAGGTAGGGCAGGAAGGCGAGCGTCCCCGCCAGCCCGGTGTAGAAGGTGCTGTGCGTCAACTCCTGGACGAGCCACATGGAGGCGACGGCGTAGAGGGCGTCGCCGGCGGTGGTGACCACCCGCCCCGCGAGGAGCCGGGCGAAGTCGGGCTGCCGGAAGAGCTCGCGCATGCGCTGGGCCGCTCCCTCCTGGCCGGTCTGCCTTGTTGGAAACGACGACCTGCAGGCCCATTCTCCGGCGGCGGCACCGGCCTGTCAAACATTTCCCGAAACGCGTCTCGCGAGCGTCCGGTCTAGACCGGGATGGGGGCGCGGAAGGCCTCCTCCACGGCCAGGGTCAGGGCGCCCACCAGCCAGGCGCGCTCGCCCAGGCCGGCGGGCAGCACCCGGAAGGAGTGGCCCGGCGCGTGGAAGGCGTGGCGATCGACCGCCCTGCGCAGCGGTTCCAGGAGGAGCGGCCCCGCCTGGTCCGGCAGGCCTCCTCCCACCACCACCGCCTCGGGGTTGAGCGTATTGACCATGGCGGCCACGGCGCGCCCGATGGTCTCGCCCGCCCGCTCGAGGAGCTGGCGGCAGGCGGCGTCGCCCCGGCGGGCCGCCTCCACCACCTCCTGGCGGCGGACGCGGGCCGGGTCGCCGCCGGCCAGGCGGGCGAGGACGGGGGCGCGGCCGGCCTGCAGCAGGCGAGCCCCCTCCCGCGCCAGCGCCCGGTCGCCGGCCACCGCTTCCAGGCAGCCGTGCTGGCCGCAGACGCAGGCGGGCCCCTCCGGCTCCACCACCAGGTGGCCGATCTCGCCCGCCGCGTAGGCGGCGCCGCGGTAGACATGGCCGTCGATGACGACGCCTGCGCCGATGCCGGCGCTGATCATCACCCCCACCAGGTGGTGCGCGCCGCGGCCCGCGCCGAACCAGCGCTCGGCCAGGGTGAAGGCGTTGGCGTCGTTCTCCAGCAGGACGGGGAGCCCGAGCCGCTCCTCCAGCTGGCTCTTGAGCGGGAAGTGCTCCCAGGGGTGCCAGGGGGCGAAGAGCGAGAGCCCCCGCACGGGGTCGACGACACCAGGCAGCGCCACGCCCACGCCGATGACGGCCGAGCGCGCGACGCCGGCGCCGCGCAGCGCCCGCAGCACCGCCTCCGCCACCTGCTCCACGATGCCCGGGGCCTCCTGGGGCAGCGGGAGCGTCACCACCTCCAGCAGGTCGGCGCCCAGGTCGCCCACGGCCGCGGAGACCTCGTCGGCGGCCAGCTTGACGCCGACGGAGAAACGGGAGCGCGCGTCCAGGCGAAGCAGGATGGGGCGCCGCCCGCCGCTGGCCTCGCCGAAGCCGGCCTCCCGGATCCAGCCCTCGGCCAGCAGGCGGGCGGTGATGCCGGTCACCGTGGCGGGGCTGAGGCCGGTGCGGGCGGCGATCTCCGTCCGGGCGATGGGCTGGTGCTGGCGGATGGTGTTGAGCACGATGGAGATGTTCAGATCGCGGATCAGGTCGCGGTCGCCGGTGCGCACCCGCTCACCCCCGGTGGGCCGTGCTTCCTTCGGAAGGTGAAGTTGCCCCCCGGGCGGCCGCTTTCCTGCCTGGGGGGCAGGCTCGGGCTCAGGGGGTACCGCGCCCCATGGTGGCGGGCACCCACTTGGAGAAGCTGGCCAGGTGGCTCCAGAAGGCCATATAGCCGGTGAGGAGGAAGACCGCGGCGGCGAGGCCGAGGAGGACGGCGGCGGCCAGCGCCCAGGCGCGCTGCTGCCGCCACTGGATGGCGGGCAGGGTCAGCATGCCTCCCAGGCCGGCGGCCAGGTAGCCCACACCCGCCAGGAGCGGCTCCTGGGTGAGGCCGAGGTTGATGATGCGGAGGCCGATGACCACCGCCATCAGGCCGCCCCAGAAGCCGTAGAGCGCCGGGATGAGCGGCTCCCAGCGCATGGCCAGGGTGACGGCGGCGCCGAGGAAGGCGGCCGAGAGAAAGAGGGCCGGTTCGCCGAAGGCGACGTTGTAGCTGCCGGGGAGCGGCCAGTTGACCAGCATGGGCACCGAGGTGGCCAGCCCCACCAGGCCGGCGGCGAAGAAGCCGGCCGCCCAGGGCTCGCGCTCCTCCGGTCCCGGGTTCTTGTAGAGGTAGTGCGCCAGGATGACGAACCCTGCGGCCATACCGACGAGCATGACGCCCGCGTAGTCGATGAACATGCCTGTCCACTCCCTCCCGCTTCCGCTTCGCTGCCGGTTCCCCCGGCCCGCGCTACCATCTTTTCCAGCGGAGGACCGGCTATTCCATATCTTCGCATATCGCAACACAGGAAGGTTTCGGCGTCCGGCGGACCGGTCGCCGGTTACGCTACCCGGGGAAGGAGGCCGTGACCACGAGCGGCGGGAGATGCGAGGGACGGGGGGAGGCGCCGTGCCGACCCGGCTGATCTGGCTCCTGATCGCGACGCTGCTGGAGGACGTGGTGGACTGGGCCGACCGCATCGCGCGCGGGGAGGAGGCCGACCGCGCCGAACGGCGACTGGCCCAGCGTATCGCCGAGAGCGCCCGCGCCATGCAGGAGGACGCCATGGCCCAGGCGGGGGGCGGGCTCGGGCGGACGGAGGAGCTGGCGGCCGGGCGCGAGGGCTGGGAGGGGCCCGGGCTTCCGCCCGACGCGGAGGACGAGGAGGAGGACGAGGCGCCCCCCGCGCCGCCGGCGCGGAACCCGTGGCGGACGGTGGCCTTCGTCGCCCTCGGGCTCCTGGCGCTCACCTACCTGGGCTTCTGGATCGGCGCCGGCCTCGTCCACGGTTGAGGAAGGAGGCGGGGCGGCCAGCCACCCCGCCTCCTGCGCGCATCTGCACGGCCCGTCGCCGCTCAGCGCCGTCCTCCCCGCTTCGCCTTCGTGCCCGGATGTCCGGAGGGCGGGCGGATGCCCAGCTCCTCCAGCCAGAGCGGATGCTCCTGCGCGGCGTACGCCAGGCTGACCGAGCCCGTCTTCATCGCCTCGAGCGAGCTGCGCGTGTACGGGTGGACGAGCGAGAGGTAGAGGTGGAGCAGGAACATGCCGCTTGCTAGGATGAAGGCGAGGTCGTGCCCCACCACCATCCAGCGGAAGAGCTCCTGGGAGACGGAGCCGCGGCCGAACCACATGACCAGGCCCGTCGCCGCGAAGAGGACGAAGGCCACCATCTGGATCCAGAGGTTGAGCTTCTGGCCGGCGTTGTACCGCCCCTGCGGCGGCAGCTCGCCCCGCGCCGTGGTGTAGAAGGCGGGACCGGCCTTCATCCAGCGCCAGTCCTCGCGCGGCCAGTGGAGCATCTGCCGCAGGTCGACGAGGAACTCTCTCCCGTCCAGGAGGGCGTAGCTGAGGCCGCTCAGCATCAGGACCAGCGCCGCGATCCGGTGGACGAGCCGCGTCG
Organism: Bacillota bacterium; assembly: GCA_023511835.1. NCBI lineage: Bacteria > Bacillati > Bacillota > Bacillota bacterium. The sequence continues at coordinate 94,480 of JAIMAT010000002.1, forward strand.
CCGGGCCGTTCCACGGGGCCAGGGCGGGAACGAAGAAGGTCAGGCCCGTGGCCAGGAGGACCAGGAAGGCGGCGGCGTAGGTCCAGTGGAAGGCGCGCTGGAAGGCGCTAAACCTCGGTATGCGGTCCATGGGGCGCTCCCTCCCCCTCTCCCTTCCGGCCCGCCTCCCGGGCGCCGAAGGCGCGCTGGGCGGCGACGAAGTGGGCCACCGCGGCGAAGAGGCCGGCGCCCAGAACGGTCCGCCCCACGGGCTGAAGGACGTTCTTCCAGAGGCGCTGGGTCGGCGAGACCTGCGGGTCGACGGGCAGGCCGTAGACCTCGGGCTTCTCCGTCAGCACGTACATGTAGTGGAGGCCGCCCAGCTCCTTCTCGCCGTAAAGGCTGGCGTCGGCGTGTCCCTGCTGGCGGAGCTCGGCCGCGCGCTGGCGGCCGTAGGCGACCAGCTGCTCGCGCGGGCCGAAGCGGATGGCGCCGGTCGGGCAGGCGTGGACGCAGGCCGGCTCCAGGCCGTTGGAGATGCGGTCGTAGCAGAAGGTGCACTTGCCGGCCACCTTGGCGGTGTCGAAGGCCTGGCGGTCGACATGGATCGCCTGGAAGGGGCAGGCTTCCTCGCAGTAGCCGCAGCCGACGCAGCGCGCCGTCTCCAGCCGGACCACGCCGCTGGGGTCGTGGCGGAGCGCGTCCACCGGGCAGGCCAGGACGCAGGCGGCCTCCGTGCAGTGCATGCAGCTCATCTTGTCGAAGTGCCAGCGGAGCTGGCCGTCCGGCTTTACCTGCTCGGTGAAGCGGACCACCGTCCAGGTGTGCGCCGTCAGGCCGGGATGGCTCTGGTAGCTTCCCTGGAAGCTCGTCTTCTCCGCCGGCAGCTGGTTCCACTCCTTGCAGGCGACCTCGCAGGCCTTGCAGCCGATGCACTGCGAGACGTCCGTCAGCATGGCCACTTCCTGGGCCGCCACGGGTCAGGCCCCTCCCTTCGCGGGCTCCGCCCCGGGCAGCTCGCGGCCGGCGGTCTCCCAGGGGAGGATGCCGGCCCCCCGGCGGAGGAAGCCCTCCCGCTCGGCCAGCGCATCGAGGTGGAGCGTCATCAAGTCCTCCAGCACGCCGTCCACCGGCTGGTCGGCCGGCACCAGGCGCACCTTGGTGTAGGTCTGGCAGCGATGGCAGACGTCGAGGCGGTACCCCTCCAGCCCCTCTACCTCGAGCACGCCCAGCGCCTCGGGCTCCTCGTTGCCGCAGGCGGGGCAGCGGAAGCGGGCGTAGGGCCACTCGGCGCCGCAGCGGGCGCAGAGGAGCGAGCGGTCGCGGTGCCACTTCCTCTGGCGGAGGAGCGCCCAGGCCGCCAGTCCCCCGCAGACCGGACAGCGCGGCTCGTGCCAGAGCTGGCGGATCAGCTCCCGGTGGGGGCGGGCCGCCTCCCGAAGCTCGGGCAGCCAGCTGGCCCAGGCCAGCGTGTAGCGCCAGCCCGGTCCCTCCGCCCAGCCCGCCTCGAGACGGAGAGGAAGCCGCTCGGGCGCCCGCTCGACGAGCCGCGCGAAGCGGCGGCTGGCCGCGCCGGCCGCCGCCACCAGCTCGATCAGCGGCCGGCCGCGGCCCAGCTGCTCGCGCACCCGCTCGGGGTCGAGCGTCGCCGGCGCATCCGCCTCCTCCTCCATCACCCAGTCGTAGAGCGCTTGCAGTTCCATCGCTTCACACCTTCTCCACGCGGCAGAGGCAGGCCTTGGTCTCCTGGATGGAGGCGTTGGGGTCGAGGGCGTCGATGGTCACCTCGTTGGCCGAGGGACCGTGGTCGAGGCCCGCGTAGCCCCAGTGCGGCGGCATCCAGACCACCTGGACCGTCCTGCCGTCCACCTGCAGCGGCCGGATCCTGGCCGTGGGCAACGCCTTCATCACCACCTGGCCGCGGGCGGTCTCGACCCGGACCTTGTCGCCGGGGCGGACGCCCAGCTCGCGCGCCAGCTCCAGGCTCATCTCGACGAAGGGCTCCGGCATGATCTCGTTCAGCCACGGGATGTTGCGGGTGATGCCGCCGGAGAGCCAGTGCTCGGTCAGCTGGCCGGTGGTCAACACCACCGGGTAGCGGTCGGGCTTCCCCACCGGCTGCCCGCTCTTCAGCCGCGGATAGATCACCACCGGGTTGACCGGGACGTCCGGGTGGAGCGGGTTGGGGACCGGGCTCTCCACCGGCTCGTAGAACTCCGGGAAGGGCCCGTCGGCCAGGACGGTGGAGACGTCCCGGGGCGGATCGCCCGGTTTGGCGCCGGGATCGGCGTAGGTCGGGGCCATCAGCCGGGCCGCGCCCTCGGCGTTCATGCGGAAGGCCTTCCTCCCGCCGGCCGAATCCGGCGCGTCGGTGGCCGCAGTCACGTCGGGCACGTCGTAGCCCGCCCACTTGCCGGCCGCGGCGTCCCACCAGACGAGCGGCAGATCCGGCCGCCGCGGGCTTCCGTCCGGCCGGGCGGAGGCGCGGTTGTAGAGGACGCGCATGTTGCCCGGCCAGCTCCAGGCCCAATGCGGGTAGTAGTGGAGGCCGCCCGGGTCGTAGCTCCGGTCGCGCCGCTTGGTCAGGTTCTCGCCGCCGGCGTAGAGGCCGGCGTACATCCAGTTGCCCGAGGAGGTGGAACCGTCGGCCTGGAGCTCCGCGATCCCCTTCACCGGGCTCCCGTCGGCGTGGTAGCCGTTGATCTCGCGCAGCACCTGGTCGTAGATCGAACCCGGGTCGTAGTTCCAGGCCGCCTTCAGGATCGTTTCGTCCTTGGGGTCGCTGCTGCCGGCGTAGAGGTCGCGCACGCGGCGGAAGACGGCGTCGATGATCTCGGCGTCGGTCTTCGCCTGGCCGACCGGCGGGACGGCGCGGTAGCGCCACTGCACCCAGCGGCTGGAGTTGGTGACCGTCCCCTCTTTCTCCAGGAAGGAGGCGGCGGGCAGCAGGATCACCTCGGTCGGGATCGTCTTCGGGTCGACGCCCGGCCGCTTCCAGAAGGAAGCGGTCTCCGTCTCGAAGAGATCCGTCACCACCAGCAACTCCACCTTCTCCAGCGCCCGCCGGGTCAAGTTGACGTTGGCGTTGGAGACCGCCGGGTTCTGCCCCATGATCCAGAGGAACTTCAGATCGCCGCGCAGCGCCGCCTCGAACATGTGGTAGCTCGAGTAGGGCTTCTGCCCCTTGGGCAGCCAGCCGAAGCCGAAATCGTTCTCCGGTGTCGCGTTGGAGCCGAACCAGGCCTTCAGCAGGTTGACCAGGAACTTCCCCCGGAAGGAGCCGTTGTGCTCGAACCAGGCCTTCAGGTCCTTGTCGGCGGGCGCCGGCGGCTTGAGGTAGCCGGGCAGGTAGTTGAAGGCGACGGCCATGTCGGTGGCGCCCTGCACGTTGGTCTCGCCGCGGAGCGCGTTCACCCCGCCGCCCGGCACGCCGATGTTCCCCAGGAGCATCTGCAGGATGGCGTAGGCGCGGATGTTCTGGACGCCGGTGGTGTGCTGCGTGATGCCGAGTGCGTAGAGGATGGTGCCCGGCCGGCGGCTGGCGAAGGTGCGGGCGATCTCCTCGATCTTCGAGGCGGGGATGCCCGTGATCCGCTGGGCCGTCTGCAGGTCGTAGCGGCGGAAGTGCTGCCGGAGGGCGGCGAAGACGGTCCCCTCCGCCTCCAGGCTGTCGGCGACAAGCGGCTTCCCGTCGGGACCGAGCCGGTAGGCCCACTTGGTCGCGTCGTACTTGTGCGTCTCGGGGTTGAAGCCGGCGAAGAGGCCGTCCGAGAAGCCATACTCCGGGTTGACCAGGTAGCGCGCGTTCGTGTAGGCGCTGACGTACTCCTCGTCGTAGAGCCGGTTCTCCAGCACGTAGCGGATGATGGCGCCGATGAAGGCGATGTCCGTCCCTGGCCGGATCTGGGCGTGGAGGTCGGCGATGGTCGACGTGCGCGTGAAGCGCGGGTCGACGTGGATGACCACCGCGCCGTTGGCCTTGGCCTTCATGATGTGGTGCATGGAGAGCGGATGGTTCTCGGCCGCGTTGGACCCCTCGATGAGGATCACCTGCGCGTGCTCGAGATCCGGCCAGTTGTTGGTCATCGCTCCCCTGCCGAACGAGGCTCCCAGACCGGGAACCGTGGGGGAGTGTCAGAGGCGCGCTTGGTGGTCGATGTAGACGGCGCCCAGGAGCCGCGCCATCTTAACCCAGAGGTACGCCTCCTCGTTGGTGACCAGGGCGGTGCCGAAGAAGCCCATGGCCTCGTTCCGGTTGACGGTGTAGACCTGCCCGTCGAGCGTCTCCTGGCGGATCCAGTACTGCTCGCGGACCTCGTGGATCTTCCAGGCGATGCGGTCGAAGGCGTCCTCCCAGGAGATGGGCTCCCAGCGGTCGGAGCCGGGCGCCCGCCGGAGCGGCCGGGTGAGCCGCCGGGGCGAGTTGGGGATGACCGAGAGCGACGAGCCCTTGCTGCAGAGGCCGCCGTCGTTGTTGGGGTGCTCCGGGTCGCCCTCGATGTGGATCACCTTTCCGTCGCGGACGTAGGCGACCAGGCCGCAGCCGACCGAGCAGTAGGTGCAGGTGCTCCAGACCTCACGGGCGCCGACGGTGCGGAGCTCGGCGGCCGCCGCCTGCACCGGGCGCGGATCGAAGCCGAGCTGAGCCAGCGCCAGGCCGACGCCGGTCCACGTCGCCCCCTTGAGAAACTCCCTGCGCGTGATCTCCAAGGTACGATCGCTCCCTTCTGCTCCGTTGGCGCATCGACGCAGTTCCACCGTCCGGCCGGCGGCCGGCGGGGGTACCAGGTTTCCAAGGATCGGCACCAGGCGATCCGACCCGTCTTCACCTCCCCGACGAAGCCGTCGCTTGTTAACCCAGTTTGGAAGATATTTATGGATCCGGATGTGCGATCCGGCATTGGATTTTGAGCCAAAGGCCGAAAACCCTGCCGAATGCTAGCAGCCTGTGCGAGTAATCCCGCCCAGGCCGGCAGGAGTTCGGCTCCTGGCGCTTAATGGGAGCCCTATGGAGAAGACATTCCGCCCCTACCACCCCGAGCAGGTCTACCTGCTCCCGCCGTCGCTGGACGAGTGGCTGCCGGAGGGCCATCTGGC
>JAIMAT010000003.1 GCA_023511835.1 Bacillota bacterium
CGACCGCGAGGGCGAGGCGATCTCCTGGCACCTGGCGCAGCTTCTCGGGCTGGATCCCGAGGCGCGCTGCCGCATCGCCTTCCACGAGATCACCCGCGAGACCGTGCGCGCCTCCATCCGTGAGGCGCGTTCGGTCGACCGCAACCTGGTCGACGCCCAGCAGGCCCGCCGCGTCCTCGACCGGCTGGTGGGCTACCGCCTCAGCCCGCTCCTCTGGCACAAGGTGCGCCGCGGCCTGAGCGCCGGGCGGGTCCAGTCGGTGGCCGTGCGCATCCTCTGCGATCGCGAGGAGGAGATCGAGGCCTTCGTCCCCGAGGAGTACTGGAGCCTGACGGCGCGCCTGCGCACGCCGCGCGGCGAGGAGTTCGAGGCGGAGTACCGCGGCCGGGGCGAGGGCAGGGAGACGCTCCGGGACGAGGAGGAGGTCCGCCGCCTGATGGAGGAGCTGGAGGGGCTGCCGGTCCGGGTGGCCTCGCTGGCCCGCCGCCAGAGGCGCCGGCAACCGGCTCCCCCGTTCATCACCAGCACGCTCCAGCAGGAGGCCTCGCGGAAGCTGGGCTTCAGCCCGAGCCGTACCATGCGCGTCGCGCAGCAGCTGTACGAAGGTATCGCCGTCCGGGGAGAGGGCGAGGTGGGTCTGATCACATACATGCGCACGGACTCCACCCGCACCGCCCAGGAGGCGCGCGAGGCGGCGCGCCGCTGGATCGTGGAGCGCTGGGGCGAGCCCTTCTCCACGCCGCGGCAGCGCTCGGCAGCGGCCGGGGCGCAGGACGCCCACGAGGCGATCCGCCCGACCTCGGTGGAGCGGACGCCGGAGCGGCTGAAGGAGGACTTGTCGCGCGACCAGTACCGGCTCTACCGCCTGATCTGGGAGCGCTTCCTGGCGAGCCAGATGTCGCCGGCCGTCTACGACACGCTGACGGCCGAGATCGAGATGGGAGAGCACCGCTTCCGCGCGACCGGCTCGACGCTCCTCTTCCCCGGTTTCACCGTCCTCTACCAGGAGGGCCGGGACGAGGAGGGCGAAGGGGTGCGGGGCGAGGCGGGGGAGGAGGGGGAGCGGCCGCTTCCTCCGCTGGAGGAGGGCATGGCGCTGGAGCTGGCCGGACTGCTCCCCGAGCAGCACTGGACGCAGCCGCCGGCGCGCTATACCGACGCCAGCCTCATCCGCGCGCTGGAGGAGCGGGGCATCGGCCGGCCCAGCACGTACGCGCCCATCGTCGAGACCATCGTCCAGCGCGGCTACGTCAGCCGCGAGCGGCGGACGCTGGTGCCCACCGAGCTGGGGCGCACCGTCACCCGCCTGCTGAAGGAACACTTCCCGGAGATCGTCGACGTCGACTTCACCGCGCGCATGGAGAGCCAGCTGGATCGCGTGGAGGCGGGCGAGCTGGCCTGGCGCGACGTGGTGGCCGAGTTCTACGGCCCCTTCGACCAGGCGGTCCGGCGCGCCGAGGCGGAGGTGGAGCGGGTCGAGCTGCCCAGCGAGCCGACGGACGAGACGTGCGACCTCTGCGGCCGCCCCATGGTGGTCAAGCACGGCCGCTTCGGGCCCTTCCTGGCCTGCACCGGCTACCCGGAGTGCAAGCGTACACGACCCCTCCTGGAGAAGGTGGGGGTCGCCTGCCCCGAGTGCGGCGGGGAGCTGGTCGTGCGGCGAAGCCGCAAGGGCCGCCGCTTCTACGGTTGCGCCAACTATCCGCAGTGCACCTTCGTCAGCTGGGAACGCCCGGTGGAGGGCCGCTGCCCCAACTGCGGCGGCTGGCTGGTGGAGCGGCGCACCCGGAACGGGGTCGGCATCCAGTGCGGCCGCAAATGCGGCTACGTCCAGCCGGCGGAGGAGGCGGCACTGCCCCGGGGCGGCCGCGCCTGACCGCGCGTCGCCGCCGTGCGGGAGGGGCGTCAAGGCGTCCCCCCGCGGTTCGATTCCCCGGCAGGGATCCGCAGGGAGCGGATCGGCGGGGAGGGGGCCGGCTCGATGAGCGGGAGCCCGGGCGGAACGGAGCGACTGGGCGAGGCGCTGGAGGATTTCCGCGGCTTCCTGGAGGCCGAGCGCGGCTACTCGCCGCACACCGTGCGCGCCTACACGGGCGACGTGCTGCAGTGCCTGGGCGCGCTGGGCCTGGAGCCGGACGAGCCGGTGGAGCGGCTGGCGGAGGTGGAGAGCGGCCGGCTGCGCGCCTTCCTCGGCACGCTCAGTCTGGGCGAGGGCTACGCGCGCCGCTCGGTCGCGAGGAAGCTGGCCGCCCTGCGCAGCTTCTTCCGCTACGGGCGGCGGCGCGGTTGGCTGGAGGTCGATCCCACGGACCTCCTGGAGGCGCCCAAGCTGGAGCACCCGCTGCCGCGCCTGGTGAGCGTGGAGCAGGTCTTCCGCCTCATCAGCCTGCCGGATGAGACGGCCGCCGGCCTGCGCGACCGGGCGTTGCTCGAGACGCTCTACGCCACCGGCGCGCGTGTCTCGGAGCTGGTCCGGCTGGACATGACGCGGATCGACCTGGGAAGGCAGGAGCTCTTTCTCTTCGGCAAGGGCGCCAAGGAGCGACGCGTGCCGCTGGGGCGCGAGGCGGTCCGCAGCCTGGCGCGATACCTGGCCGAGGGACGGCCGCTCCTGGCGGCGCGGGCCCGCCGCGAGAGCCCTGACGCGCGCGAGGCGCTCTGGCTCAACCAGCGGGGCGGTCGCCTGACGGCACGCGGAGTCCGCCACATCCTCGACCAGTACGTGGAGCGACTGGCCGATCTGGAGCATCTCAGCCCGCACACGCTGCGCCATGCCTTCGCCACCCATCTGCTGGACGGAGGAGCGGACATCCGCGTGGTCCAGGAGTTGCTCGGCCACGCCCGCGTCTCGACGACGCAGATCTACACGCACGTCTCGCGCCTCCACCTCCGCGAGGTGTACAATCGAGCGCACCCGAGGGCGTAGGCCGGCCTGCCGGTCCGCCGGGAGGGATGCGCATGCTCCGCGCCACCACCGTGGTGGCCGTCCGCCGCGACGGGCGGTTGGCCATGGGTTCGGACGGCCAGGTCACCCAGGAGTCGATCATCCTCAAGCACGGGGCGCAGAAGGTGCGGCGCCTGGGCGGCGGCCGTGTGCTGGCCGGCTTCGCCGGCTCGGTCGCCGACGCGCTGACGCTCTTCGAGAAGTTCGAGGGCCACCTGCAGCAGAGCGGTGGTCGGCTGGGTAGGGCGGCGGTCGAGCTGGCCAAGGAGTGGCGGACGGACCGCGTGCTCCGCCGCCTGGAGGCTCTGATGCTGGTGGGCGACGCCGAGAACCTCCTCCTGCTCTCGGGCGGCGGCGAGGTGATCGAGCCGGATGAGCCCGTGATGGCCATCGGCTCGGGCGGGCCGTACGCGCTGGCGGCCGGGCGGGCGTTGCTGCGGAACACGCCCATGACGGCGGCGGAGATCGTTCGCCAGTCGCTCCTCATCGCCTCGGAGATCTGCATCTACACGAACGACCGGATCACCGTGGAGGAGCTGGATTGACCATGCCGGCCCCCTTGCACGACCCAACGCCGCGCCAGATCGTCGAGGAGCTCGACAAGTACATCGTCGGCCAGGCGGCGGCCAAGCGGGCGGTGGCGGTCGCCCTGCGCAACCGGCTGCGGCGTCGGCGCCTTCCTCCGGCGCTGCGCGAGGAGATCCTGCCCAAGAACATCCTCATGATCGGCCCCACCGGCGTGGGCAAGACGGAGATCGCCCGGCGCCTGGCACGCCTGGTGGAGGCGCCCTTCGTCAAGGTGGAGGCGACCAAGTTCACCGAGGTGGGCTACGTCGGGCGGGACGTAGACACCATGGTACGCGACTTGGTGGAGGCGTCGCTGCGCATGGTGCGCGAGGAGCATGCGCGCCAGGTGCGGGGGCGGGCGGAGGAGGCGGCCCGCGAGCGGTTGCTCGAGGCGCTGGTCCCCGCCCCGCGTGCCCGGAGCGGTTTCCGCAACCCCCTGGAGGCGCTGATGCAGGGCTTCGGGGGAGCCCCCGAGCCGGAGCCACCGCCCGAGGAGCGCCAGGCATTGGCCGCGCGCCGGCGGGAGGTGGCGCTGCGGCTCGACGCCGGCGAGCTGGAGGGGGAGAGCGTCGAGATCGAGGTGGAGGAGAGCCGGCCCCCCCTGCTCGAGATGTTCGGCGGCCAGGGGAGCGAGAGCTTCGGCATCAACCTCCAGGACCTGTTCGGCCAAGGTTTCCCCCGCCGGACCCGGCGGCGCCGCATGAGCGTGGCCGAGGCCAGGAAGGTGCTGGTCGAGCAGGAGGTGGACCACCTCATCGACCAGGACCGCCTCCAGGCCGAGGCCATCTACCGGGCCGAGCAGAACGGGATCATCTTCATCGACGAGATCGACAAGATCGCCGAGCCGGGCCGCGGCGGCTACGGTCCGGACGTCTCGCGCGAGGGTGTCCAGCGCGACATCCTGCCCATCGTGGAGGGCACCACCGTCCTGACCAAGTACGGGCCGGTGCGGACCGACCACATCCTCTTCGTCGCCGCCGGCGCTTTCCACCTCTCCAGGCCCAGTGACCTCATCCCCGAGCTCCAGGGCCGCTTCCCCATCCGTGTGGAGCTGGAGCCCCTGACCGCGGCCGACTTCCGGCGCATCCTGGTGGAGCCGGAGAACGCGCTGACCAAGCAGTACTCCGCCCTCCTGGCCACCGAGGGCGTGGAGCTGGAGTGGACGGAGGACGGCATCGAGGAGATCGCCGAGCTGGCGCAGCGGGTCAACGAGGGGACGGAGAACATCGGCGCCCGGCGCCTCCACACCCTGTTGGAAAAGCTCCTGGAGGACCTCTCCTTCCGCGCCCCCGAGCTGGCGCCCGCCACCGTCCGCATCGACCGCGACTTCGTCCGCCGGCAGCTGGCCGACGTGGTGGCGGACACCGACCTGAGCCGCTACATCCTCTGACCGCCGGCCCTTCTGCCGGGGCTCCCCGGGGCCGCGGGCGACGCGCAGAGCGGGGGCGCGCCGCCCGCGGCCTCCTTCGTACTCCCCCTGCCAGAGATTTTTTCCACCCCTGGGAGGAGTTTGTCGAGCAGGGTCGAAAGCACCTGTCTGTCAACTGGAAGCGCATGCCCAATTGTCGACATAATGAGTTTCTCCGCCCAGGGCAAACCCGGCGAAAGCCGGGGACGCAAAGCCGTGGGCCCTCGTCGGTGACGACAGGGCGGCCGGGCTGCCGGAGAGTTCTGAACGTTCTCCGCCTCCCGGCCAGGTGCCGAGAGGCGTTTTCATTCCAGCGGCATCGGGCGGCGGAGCGAGCCCTGGGCGGGGGTGGTCGACGATGCGGGCGGGGCAGGGAGGGAGAGGCATGACGCCAGCGTCGCCGCTTCTCGACCGGCTGGAAGCCGGACTCGGATTGGCCTCGCTGCGCCAGCGGCTTTTGGCCCAGGATGCGGCCAATGCGGAGACCCCCGGCTACCGGCCGCTGGACGCGGTGGCCGTCGCCGACCGCTCGGCGCCGGGCGGCTTCCGCGCCATGCTGGTGGCTTCCGCCGCCACCATGCGCGCCGACGGCAGCGGCGTCGACCCCGACCAGACGGTGGTCGCCCTGACGGAGAACGCGCTCTGGTACCAGGCCATGGCCGGGCAGGCGGCCGCGGAGCTGGCCCGTTTCCGGACGGCGGTCAGCGAGGGGAGGCAGTAAGCCGTGAACCTCTGGCAGTCCATGAACATCAGCGCCTCGGGACTGACCGCCGAGCGCTTCCGCATCGACCTGGTGGCCTCCAACCTGGCCAACGTGGAGAGCACGGCGGCGCGGCCGGGCGGGGCGGCCTTCCAGCGCCAGCTGGCCTACTTCCAGGAGGCCTGGGGTGCCGACGGCCCCGCCGGCGTCGTGGTGGCCGGCGTCTACCGCGACCCGCGCCCGGGGCCGGTGGAGTACCAGCCCGGCAATCCGGCCGCCGACGCGCAGGGCTACGTCCAGCTTCCCAACGTCGACCCCACCAGCGAGGCCGTCGACCTGCTGGCCGCCTCGCGCGCCTACGAGATGAACGCCACCGCCTTCTCGGTCGGCCGCGACCTCTTCCGGCAGGGGCTGGCCATCGGGCAGGCCTGAGAGGGGAGAAGAAGGGTGCCCACGGGTCTCTCGCCTGTCCAGTCGCTTCCCGCCGCCCCCGCCGGTCCGGTCGGGCCGTCCGGGCCTGGCGGCCGGGCCGCCGGTGGCACGGCGTCGAGCTTCGCCCAGCAGCTGGCGCAGGCGCTGGACGGGGTCAACCAGCTCCAGCTCGAGGCGCAGCAGGCGGCCGCCTCGCTCCTCCAGGGCGGCGTGGGCGACGTCGCCCAGGTGGTCATCGCCAGCGAGAAAGCCTCGCTGGCCCTCCAGCTCGTGGCCACCGTGCGCAACGAGGCGCTGGCCGCCTATCAGGACGTGATGCGGACGCCGCTCTAGCTCCCCGGCGGAGCGGTCATCGGTGATGGCGGGGCAGACCCGCGGGATGGGGGCGGAGCCGGTCGGTATGAGCCTCTCGGTCCGGGCGCTGGGCGAGCAGCTGGGCAGCTTCTGGAACCGCCTGGAACGCGGGCCGCGCCGGCTGCTGGCGGGCGCGGCGGCGCTGGCGCTGGCGGCGGTGGTGGCGGTCGCCTTCCTCGGTCACCGCGCCCCGGCCATGGCGCCGCTCTTCTCGCACCTGAACAGCCAGGACGCGGCGGCCATCACGCAGCAGCTGCAGAGTCAGGGCGTCCCCTACCAGCTGGCCGACCAGGGCCAGACCGTCCTCGTCCCTGCCGATCAGGTCTACAAGCTCCGCCTGGACATGGCCGCCAAAGGCCTCCCCTCCTCGGGCGTGGTGGGCTTCGAGAGCATGAACAGTCTGCCGTTGGGGGCGACTTCCTTCCAGCAGCAGGTGGCCTACCTGCGCGCCCTGGAGGGCGAGCTGACGCGGACCATCCTGCAGATCCAGGGGGTGGCGGGGGCGCGGGTGCACATCAACCTGCCCCAGCCCAGCGTCTTCGTCTCGCAGCAGCAGCCGGCCAGCGCCGCGGTGATGGTGGAGATGGCGCCCGGCCAGCTCCTCGAACCCGACCAGGTGGCCGGCATCCGCCACCTGGTGGCGGCCAGCGTGCCGGACCTGAAGCCGGAGGACGTGGTCATCGTCGACCAGTACGGGCGCTCGCTGGACACCGCCAGCGGCGACCAAGCCGCGGCGGGGCCGGCGGGGTACGCCCAGCAGCGGGCCTTCGAGCAGGACCTGCAGCAGTCGGTGACCGGCCTGCTGCAGCAGGTCTTCGGCTCCACGCCTGTGGCCGTCCGGGTCAGCGCCTCGCTGGACATGAACCAGCGGACGATCCAGAACGACACCTACACGCCGCCCGCCGGCGCCGGCGGCAACGGCGGCTTGGCGCAGAGCGTCCACCAGCTGCAGGAGCAGTTCAGCGGCACGGGCCTGCCGCCCGGCGGGCTGGCCGGCTCGGCCAGCAACCTGCCGCCTGGCGCCACCGTGCCCACCTACCCGGCCGGAGGCAACGGCGGTACCAACACCTACACGCAGACCGACACCACCACCGATTATCTCGTCAATCACATCCAGGAGCAGATCAAAGTGGCGCCGGGCGCCATCCAGCGCCTCTCGGTGGCGGTGGTGGTGGGCGCCAACCTGACGCCGGCCCAGCAGCAGGCGGTACAGCGGGTGGTGGAGGCTGCGGTGGGGGCCAACGCCCAGCGCGGCGATGTGGTGACGGTGCTGGGCATGCCCTTCCGCTCGGCACGGCCGGCCGCCACGCAGCCGGCGACGGCGCCCAGACCGTCGCTGCTCCAGCCGCCCTACGTCTACGCGCTGGCGGCGGCGGCGCTCCTGCTCCTGCTGCTGGCCGTGGCGGTGGCGCTGGCCGCCCGCTCCCGCCGGCGAGCCCAGGCGCAGCTGGAGGAGATGCAGGCGTTGCTGGCGCGGCGTCAGGAGGCGCCGTCGCCGCAGCCGGCGCCCGCGGCGGCGGCGGAGCCACCGCGCGACGGCAGGGCGGTGCTGGAGCGGGCGAGGCGTCTGGCCCTGGCCGACCCCGAGACCGCCGCCAACGTGATTCGCTCCTGGCTCTCGGAGAACTAGCGAGCCGGATGCGAGAGGAAGGGTGAGCAAGGTGACGGTGCGACCGCGGCAGAAGGCGGCGATCCTCTGCCAGGCCCTGGGGCCCCAGGCCTGCCAGGCCATCTTCCGGCGGCTGACGGACGAGGAGATCGAGCAGCTGACGCTGGAGATCGCCAACCTGGGCCCCGTCCAGCCGGAGACCGAGGAGGGCGTTCTGGAGGACTTCGCCACCCTGGGCGAGGCCCAGAGCTACGTCCGCGTGGGCGGCATCAGCGCCGCCCGGCAGCTGCTGGACCAGGTGCTGGGGCCGGCCAAGACGGCCGAGATCCTGCAGCGCCTGACGGCCACGCTCCAGGTCCGCCCCTTCGACTTCATCCGCCGCGCTGACCCGGCCCAGCTGCTCAGCTTCCTGGAGGGGGAGCACCCGCAGACGGTGGCGCTGGTGATGGCCTACATGTCGCCCGAGCAGGCCGCCCAGGTGCTGGCTGCGCTGCCCCCCGAGATGCAGGTGGACGTGGTGCGGCGCATCGCCACCATGGCGCGCACCTCGCCCGACGTGGTCAAGGAGGTGGAGCGGGTCCTGGAGAGGAAGCTGGCCGCCCTCACCAGCCAGGGCTCCACCGAGATCGCCGGCGTGCAGGCGGTGGTGCAGATGCTCAACCGGGTCGACCGGGGCACGGAGCGGAGCATCGTGGAGAACCTGGGCGCCACCGACCCCGAGCTCATGGAGGAGATCCGCCAGCGCATGTTCGTCTTCGAGGACCTGGTCTTCCTCGACGACCGCTCGCTGCAGCGGGCGCTGCGCGAGATCGACCTCAACACCGACCTGCCGCTGGCCATGCGCGGCGCCAGCGACGAGGTGAAGGCCAAGATCCTGCGCAACCTCTCGCAGCGCGCCGGCCAGCTGCTGCAGGAGAACATGGAGTACCTCGGCCCCGTGCGCCTGCGCGAGGTGGAGGAGGCGCAGCAGCGGATCGTGGCCGCCGTCCGTCGCCTGGAGGATGCGGGCGAGATCGTCGTCAGCCGCGGAGGAAGGGATGAGGTCCTTGTCTAGGCTCTTGAAGAGCGCCGGCCTGGCGGGGGAGGCGGCCCCCCGCGCGCTCTGGGAGGACCTCCCCCCGGAGGGCGCCGCGGCACCCGAGCCGTCACCCGCGCCGGCGGCCAGGGCCGCAGAGGAGGCGGCCCTGGCGCGGCGGCGGGCCGAGGCTGAGGGCTATTCCGAGGGCTACCGGCGCGGACTGGAAGAGGGCAGGGCGGCGGGACGCGAGGAGGGCCGGCAGCGAGGCTACGAGGAGGGCTACCGGGCGGCGCTGGCCGACGCGGCCGAGCGGGCGGCGGCGCTGGCGGCCGAGGCCGAGGACGTGCTGGCACGGGCCGAGGAGGCGGCGGCGGCCGAGCTGGAGGCGGTGCCGGCCGCCGTGGCCGCGCTGGCCGTGGAGGTGGGCGTGCGCCTGCTGCGGAGCCGGCTCGAGACCGAGCCCGAGGCGCTGGTGGCCATGGCACGCGGCATCCTGGCCGAGGCCGGCCCGCGTGCCCGTGCACGCCTGCTCGCCAGCCGGAGCGACCGGGCGCTGCTGGAGGCGAGCCTCCAGACGCTGTCGGCCGCGCTTCCCGGGGTGGCGTTGGAGGTGGCGGAGGACGAGCGGCTCGGGCCGAGTGACCTGCGCGTGGAGACCGAGGGCGGCGACTTCGACGCCACGCTCCTGCGCCAGATCGGCGAGCTGCGCCGTCGTATCGAGGAGGCGCTCGGCGGTGGCTGAGCGGGCGCCGGCGACGCTGGACTGGGAGAGGGCGAGCGAGGCGGTGCGGACGAGCCGGCTGCTCGCCCGCCAGGGGCGCGTCAGCCAGGTGGTGGGCCTGCTGGTCGAGGCGCAGGGGCCGCTTTGCGAGGTGGGCGAGCTCTGCCGCATCGACGAGGGGAACGGGGGGGCGCTGGCCGAGGCGGTCGGCTTCCGCGAGGGCCGCACGCTGCTCATGCCGCTCGGACCCGTCCAGGGCATCCGCCCGGGCGCGCGCGTGGAGGCGCTGGGCCGGCCGCTCCAGGTGGAGCTGGGCGAGGAGATGCTGGGCCGCGTCGTCGACGCGCTGGGCCGCCCGCTGGACGGGGGCGGCGGCTGGCGCGTGGAGGAGCGGCGGCCCGTGCTGGCGCCGCCGCCGCCGCCCTTCCTGCGACGTCCCGTGGAGCGGCCGCTCTCGGTGGGCGTGCGGGCCGTGGACGGGCTGCTCACCATCGGCCAGGGGCAGCGGGTCGGCCTCTTCGCCGGCTCCGGTGTGGGCAAGAGCACCCTTCTGGGCATGATGGCGCGCGGCACCGACGCCGACGTCAACGTCATCGCGCTGGTGGGCGAGCGGGGGCGGGAGGTGGGCGACTTCCTGCGCCTCGACCTGGGCGCCGAGGGGCTGGCTCGCTCGGTGGTGGTGGTGGCCACCTCGGACCAGCCGCCGGTGGTGCGCATGAAGGCGGCCCAGACGGCCACCACGGTGGCCGAGTTCTACCGCGACCGCGGCATGAACGTGCTCCTGCTGATGGACTCGGTGACGCGCTTCGCCATGGCGGCGCGCGAGGTGGGCCTCGCCGCCGGCGAGCCGCCCGCCACCAAGGGGTACCCGCCCTCGGTCTTCGCCAGCCTGCCGCTTCTCCTGGAGCGGGCGGGGCGGACGGAGAGCGGCAGCATCACCGCCTTCTACACCGTCCTGGTCGAGGGCGACGACATGAACGAGCCCATCGCCGACGCCGTCCGCGGCATCCTGGACGGCCATATCGTCCTGAGCCGCCGGCTGGCGGCGCGCGGCCAGTACCCGGCCATCGACGTGCTGGAGAGCGTCAGCCGCCTGATGCCCCAGGTGGCCTCGCCGCGGCACCAGGCCCTGGCCCAGACCTACCGCCGACTGCTGGCCGTCTACCGCGAGGCGGAGGACCTGATCCAGGTGGGCGCCTACCGGCCCGGCTCAAGCCGCGAGATCGACGAGGCCGTGGCGCGCATCGAGGCCATGGCGGCCTTCGCCGCGCAGGAGCAGGGCAGCCGGGTGGAGATGGAGGCGACGCTGCGCCAGCTCGAGGCGCTCTTCGAAGGGGGCAGCGCGGCGTGAGCGCCTTCCGGTTCCGCCTCCAGCGCCTTCTCGACCTGCGCCGCCAGGAGCGGCGGGCGGCCGAGCTGGCGCTGGGCGCGGCCACGCGCCGCCAGCAGGAGGCGCGGGAGCGGCGCCGGCGGCTGGCGGAGACGCTGGCGGCGGCGCGCCGGCGCTGGAGCGAAGAGCGGAGCGGCATGACGGCCGCCGCCTGGCGCCAGCGCGCGGCCTGGCTGGAGGAGCTGGAACGGCTCCTGGCGGAGGCCGGGCGGAGCGAGCAGGCGGCGGCCGCCGAGGTGGAGGCGGCGCGGGCGGAGCTGGCCGGCGCGAGGAGCCGGGAGCGGAGCCTGGAGCGGCTTCACCAGCGGCGGCGGGAGGAGTGGCGGTTGGAGGAGGAGCGGGGCGACCAGCGCGAGCTGGACGAGCTGGGCAGGCTGCGCTGGCTCCGGCTCCGCCAGGAAGGGGGCGGGCGCGCGTGATGAGACCGCTTCCGGTGGCGCCGGGCGCGGAGGCGAGAGGCGCCGCGGGCGCGGAGGCGGCGGGCGCGGCCGGGCAGGCCGGTGCGCCCGCCGGGGCGGGCGGGGCGGGCAGCTTCGCCAGCCTCCTCGGCGAGGCGGCGCGGGGGCGGAGCGGGGGGCCGAAAGCCGCCCCGGTCGCGCCCGCGCCGGGGGAGAAGGAGGGGCCCTCCCGTCGTCCGGAGCCGGGCGGTGACCCGCAGGAAGCCCTCCTCACAGCGCTGGCGGCTGCGGTGGCGGCGGCCGCAGGGCAGCCGACCCCCGGCTCGGCGGAGCCGGGCGTTCCCGGCGCGGGGACGCCCGCCGGCGGCGGAACCGCGGAGGGGTTGCCGGCGGCGCCGGCCGCCGGCGGGCCGGCCGTACGGGACGAAGCGGCTGCGGCCGCGACGCCCCCGCCGGCCGTGCCTCTCCCCTCGACGCCGGCGCCCCCCGAGGGCGCGGGAGCGGGGGGGGCCGGGAGCCCTGCGACGGCGGGGCCCGGCGCCGCGGGGGAGACGGGGAGGGAAGCGACCGCCGTGCCGGGACCGGCCGGGCCCTCCGCCGCGGCGCAAGCGGGAGGGGCGGCCCCCGGCTCGCCGGCGGCGGGCGCCGCCGCCGGGGGAGCGGCGGGCGGAAGCGGGGACGGGTGGCCGCCGGCGCCGCTGGCCGGCGAGGCGGCCGCGGCCGGGCAGAGGACGGGTGACGCCGGCGGGCCGGCGCCGAGGGGCGGGCCTGGCGGACCTCCCCGGGACGGGGGGCGCCCGGCGCTCCCGCGCGGCGGAGCCTGTGCGCCTCCCGGCGGGGAGGGCGCGCGGCCGGCGGCGGAAGCGGGCGCGGCAGGCGGGTCGCCGGAAAGGGCGGGAAGCCCTCTCTCCGCGACGGCGGCGGGCCGCGCCCGGACGGACGGCGGCGGGCTGCCCGCTGCGCCGGCGCGACAGGACGGGCCGAAAGCGGAGGGGAGCGCCGCGGCGGGCGGAGCGCCGGCCCCGGGCGACGGTCCGGCGGTGGCGGTGGCGCCCGCGCCGGCGGGTGCGGGCGGCCAGACGGCGCCCGCGACGCCCGGCGGCGGTGTGGGGCCGGCGCCGGGGGCGAGTGGGGAAGCGAGGACGGCGGAGGCCGCCGCAGCCGCACGGGTGGCCCAGCTCCACCTGGGGGCGCGCGAGGCGGAGGTGCGCCTCCGCGGCGAGCGGGTGGGCGACGTGGCGGCTCGCTTGACGCTGGAGGGCGGCGGGCAGGTGGCCATCCGCGTGGAGACCACGCGCCTCTCGGCCCGCGAGCTGCTGGTAGAGGCGCTGCCGGCGCTCCAGCAGGGACTCAGCCGGCAGGGCGTGCCCCTGGCCGGGGTGACGGTGAGCGGCTTCGGCAGCGCGGGTACCGGCGCCGCTGGCGGAGGCGGGTCGGGGATCGCCTCCGGGGGAGCGGGGGGCGAGGCGGGCGCCGCTTCCTACGGCGGGGGCGAAGGCGGAGGCGCGTGGACGGGGGCGAGGGGTGCCCCGCCGGGTGCGGCCGGGAGCGGCTTGGCGCCACCGGAGCTGCGCCGGGCGCGGTGGCGGGGGGCGGGCGTCGACCTGCTCCTCTGAGGGGCGGGGAAGATCCGATGCCGGAAGACGGGGAGGCGAGCAGGTATGGGCGTGAGCGGCGTCAGCTCTTCGAGCGCGACGGCGGGTGGCGCCACGACGGCGACGGCGGGCAACCCGCTGGCCGGCGCGGGGCTGCAGCAGAGCTTCCTGCAGCTTCTGGTGGCGCAGCTCCAGTACCAGGACCCGCTGCAGCCCATGGACGGCACGCAGTGGGTGACCCAGCTGGCCCAGTTCAGCATGCTGAGCGAGCTGGAGCAGATCCGGCAGAAGCTCGACCAGATCGCGGCGGCCCAGCAGCTCCAGGGCGGCTCGGCCTCGACCGCGCAGGGGGGTTAGGAAGCCATGATGCGTTCCATGTATTCCGCGGTCTCGGGCCTGCGCGCCAACCAGACGGCCATGGACGTGATCGGCAACAACATCGCCAACGTCAACACGCCGGCCTTCAAGAGCTCGCGGACCGTCTTCGCGGACATGTTCTACCAGCTGCTGGCCGGCGCCGCCGGGCCGCAGGCCAACGTGGGCGGCGTCAACTCGCAGCAGGTGGGGCTGGGCGTCCGCCTGGCCAGCATCGACAAGCTGATGACGCAGGGCGCCCTCCAGTCCACCGGCGTCCCCACCGACCTGGCCATCCAGGGCGAGGGTTTCTTCGTGCTGGGCGACAACGCCAATCCGCCCAACCTGACCTACACGCGCCTGGGCGACTTCAAGCTGGACGCTCAGGGCTACCTCGTGGACGCGGCCAGCGGGAAGTACGTCCTGGGCTGGGACGGGAACACGGTGCCCAACGCGCCCACAACCGCCTATCCGACGGGAAAAATCCAGATCGTCCTCGGCCAGTCGTACTCGCCGCCCGGGGCGGGCGGGCCGTATACGTTCGTGGATTACAGCATAAGCCCCGACGGAACCGTCAACGGGATCGAGTCGGATGGAACGATCCAACCGATCGCCCGCATCGCCCTGGCCGTCTTCCCCAACCCCAGCGGCCTCGACGAACTGGGCGGCGGCCAGTATGGCGCCTCGGCGAACTCCGGAGTGACCGGGACCAACAACCCGCTCTACGAGGTCGGGGGCTCGGGCACCGCGGCCGGCACCATCAGCTCCGGCACGCTGGAGATGTCCAACGTCGACCTGGCCCAGGAGTTCACCGACATGATCACCACCCAGCGCGGCTTCGAGGCCAACGCCAAGGTGATCACCACCGCCGACCAGATGCTTCAGGTGCTCACCAACCTGAAGCAGTAGCCGGCGCCCGCGCGCCGTGACGGAGGAAAGGGAAGGACGGGCCGTGATCTGGCTCACCCGGCTCAACGGCGACGAGCTGGTCGTCAACGCCGACATGATCGAGACCGTGGAGGCGACGCCCGACACGGTCATCACCCTGGCCAACGGCCACCGCTGGATCGTGGCGGAGAGCCCCGACGAGGTGATCCGGCGGGTCGTCGCCTACCGGCGGGAGATCGCCGCCGGCCCGCGCCGCGAGGAGGTGGAGCCGTGAGCCGGCTGTCCGGCCGGGCGGGCGGCGTGGCGGCGCTGCTGCTGGCCGCGCTCCTGCTGGGCGGCTGCAACCTGCCCGGCAAGAGCTCCTCCGCCGCTTCCAAGGCGGAGCCGCCGGTGGCGGTCGACGTGGGGACGCTGACCACCAACCTCTCTGATGCCGACCCGCCCCGCTTGGTGCAGGTGGACGTGGTGCTGGAAGTAGGCGGGCAGGCGGCGGCCGACCAGCTGAAGGCGGCCGAGCCGGCCGTCCGCGACGCGGTCCTGCGCGTCCTGCGCGCCACGAGCGCGGCCCAGCTGGCCGGTGCGCAGGGCATGGACGCGGTGCGGGCGCGCATCGAGAGCGAGGTGGAGAGGGCGGTTCCCGATGTGCGGGTGCGCGACGTCTACTTCACCAGCTTCGTGGTCCAGTGAGCGGCCCGTGACGAGCGGACGGGCGGGCCGGGCGGACGGGAGGAAGCACGGGTGATCCGGACGAGCGGGCGAACGGGCGGGGTGGCGGCGGCGGGCGCCAGGGTGCGTGCCTACGACTTCCGGCGGCCGGACCGCCTCTCCAAGGACCAGCTGCGCACCCTGGCCATGATCAACGAGAACTTCGCCCGGGGGGCCACCACCCTTCTCTCCACGCGGCTGCGGGGGAACGCCCAGGCGGTCTCCGAGCTGGCGGAGCTGGTCAGCTTCGAGCAGTTCCTGGCCGGCATCGCCGAGCCCGCCATCATCGCCATCGTGCGGGCGGAGGAGTGGCAGGGCGAGGCGGTGATGAGCCTGGACCCGCAGGTGGCCTTCGCGCTCGTCGACCGCCTCCTGGGCGGAGCCGGCGAGGAGAGCTACCGCCTGCGAAGCATCACCGAGATCGAGCAGGCGCTCCTGCAGCGGATCTGCCGCGACCTGATCCAGGCCTGGCAGGAGGCTTGGTCGTCGGTGACGCCGCTCCATGCGGCGCTGGTCTCGCTGGAGTCCAACCCGCTCCTCGCCCAGGTGGCGCCGCCCGGCGACATGGCCGTCCAGCTGCTGGTCAGCCTGCGCCTGGGCCGGCTGCAGGGCTACCTGCGCATCGGCCTGCCCTACACCACCATCGCCCCGCTGATGCCCGCCCTCTCCGCCGAGCGCTGGCTGACACGCGAGGCGGAGGGTGCCGGCCAGCGCCAGCAGGAGATGCAGGCCGCGCTGCGCCGCGTGCCGCTGCGGGTGACGGCGGTGCTGGGCCATGCGCGCCTGCGACTTCGCGACTTCGTCCAGCTGGAGGTGGGGGACGTGATCCTCCTGGACCAGCGCGTCGCCGCCCCCATCCGGGTGACGGTGCAGGGACGGCCCAAGTTCGCGGCGCGCCCCGGCCGGGTGGGCCACCACCTGGCGGTCGAGATCGTGGCGCGCCTGCCCGAGGAAGGTGAGAGCGCATGAGCGACCCGCTGCTGAGCCAGGAGGAGATCGACGCGCTCCGGCGCAGCCTGGAGCGCGAAGAGGCGGCGCCCCGCCTCGCCCCCGAGGCGGCCGAGGCGCTGGCCGACCTCTTCGCCCGTTCGCTGGAGGAGGCGCTGCGCCGCACCGCCCCCTCCCTCCTGGACGCCGGCTCGCAGGTGGACGGCGAGGAGGCGCCGCCCAACCAGGCGGCCGCCGCGGCCGCAGGCCGGCGGGCCGCCGTCTCGGGCGGCGGGCTGGCACGCTGGGAGGCGGTGCTCTGGCTCGGCCAGGGGCTCGAGCCGGGCCAGGCGCTCCTGGACGCCTGGTGCGGCCAGCTGGCGGAGGCGCTGGAGGGCCTCCTCGCCGGCAGCGTGGAGGTGATTCCGGGCGAGGCCTGGTCGCCGGGCGGGCTGCTCCCCGCCGAGCCGGCGGGCTTTCTCTTCCGCTGGCAGGGCGGCGGGGCCGCGCGCGAGGCGGGCCTGGTGGCGCCGCGGGGGGCCCTGGAGGCGCTGGTGGAGGCGGCCGCGCGCGGCCGGGGAACGGCCGCCGCCACGGTGGCCGCGGGCGGCGCGCCCTCGGGCGGAGCGGAGGCGGCGGGGGGCGTGCCAACGCCCTCCGCGCAGGCGCCGTCCCCCGCGGCGGGCGGCGCTTCCTCCGCCGCCGCACCGGCTGCCGGGCGCTCCAGCCCCCACGTCTGGCAGGCGCTGGACGCGCCCGGGACGGGGCCGAGCCCGGCCGGGCTGGAGCTGCTCTACGACGTGCCCCTGGAGATCACGGTGGAGCTGGGCCGGGCCAGCCGCTCGGTACGCGAGGTCCTGGCCCTGGGCACGGGCTCGGTGGTGGAGCTGGACCGGGCCGCGGGCGAACCCGTCGACATCCTGGTCAACGGCAAGCTGGTGGCCCACGGTGAGGTGGTCGTCATCGACGACAACTTCGGCATCCGGGTGACGGACATCCTCAGTCCGGCCGACCGGCTCCGCCAGCTGGGCTAGGGGGGTGGCGGCGCTGGGCGAGGTGCTGCGCGTCCTGGCGGGGCTGCTCGCCTTCCTGGCGGTCGTCGCCCTGGCCTACTTCGCCAGCCTGGGCGTCGGCCGGCTGGGGGCGGGCGCCGGCGGTCCGTTGCGGATCGTCGGCCAGCTGCCGCTGGGGCCGCGCCGGGGGCTGGCACTGGTGCGCATGGGGGACGAGCTGCTCCTGCTGGGCGTCACCGACCGCCAGGTGACGCTGCTGGAGCGGGTGGACGAGCCGGAGCGGGTGGCGCGGCTGGACCCGCCGGGCGGGGGCGGCGGCCAGCGCTTCGCCGAGCTTCTGGGGCGGCGCCTGGCGGGGAAGAGGGAGGAGCCGTGATCCCGACGCTGCAGGTGAGCGTGGGCGGCGCGCAGGGGCCGCAGCAAGTGGCGACCACGCTCCAGATCCTGGGCTGGCTGACACTCCTGGCGCTGGCGCCGGCGGCGCTGGTGATGACCACCTCCTTCACGCGCATCGTGGTAGTCCTCTCCTTCGTGCGCAACGCGCTGGCCACCGGGCAGACGCCGCCCAACCAGGTGCTGGTGGGACTGGCGCTCTTTCTGACCATCTTTACCATGGCGCCGGTCTACGACCAGATCTACCGGCAGGCCTGGCAGCCGTACCAGGCGGGGCAGATCAGCCAGCAGACGGCGCTGAACCGGGCGGAGGCGCCGTTGCGGACCTTCATGTTAAAGGAGACGAGGACCTCGGACCTGGAGCTCTTCGTCTCGCTGGACGGCTCCGCGCCGCGGCCTGCAAGCCCGCAGCAGGCCTCGCTGCGCGACCTGATCCCGGCCTTCGTCATCTCCGAGCTGAAGAGCGCCTTTGAGATGGGCTTCGTCCTCTACCTGCCCTTCCTGGTCATCGACCTGGTGGTGGCCTCGACGCTGATGTCCATGGGCATGTTCATGCTGCCGCCCATGCTGATCTCGCTTCCGTTTAAAATCCTGCTCTTCGTGCTGGTGGACGGCTGGCACCTGCTGGCCCAGTCGCTGGTGGCGAGCTACCGCTAGGAGGTGCGCCGGTGACGGTGGCGTCGGTCCTGGAACTCTTCCGGCAGGCGGTCTGGCTCCTCTTGACGGTGGCGGCGCCGCTCCTGGGGATCAGCCTGGCGGTCGGCTTCCTGGTCAGTCTCTTCCAGGCCACCACCCAGATCAACGAGCAGACGCTCACCTTCGTGCCCAAGATGGTGGCCGTCCTGCTGGCGCTGCTCCTGCTGGGACCGTGGATGCTCCAGCAGCTGGTCGACTTCACCTCCGGCATCCTGGGGCACCTGGGCTCCTTCGTAGGGTGAGGCGCCCGGAGGGGTGGAAGGGGTGGCACTCGCGTGGCCGTGGACGTTCTTCTTCGACCCGGGGCGGCTGGCGCTCTTCGGGCTGGTGCTGGCCAGGGTGACGGGGATGCTGCTGGTGGCCCCCTTCTTCGGCCACGCCGCCGTCGGCTGGCGCGTCCGCGCCGGCCTGGCGGTGGCCCTGGCGCTCCTTCTCTCCTTCCCGCTCCGGCCGCCGGCGGCGACGCTCTGGAGCTCGGGCGCGGCCTACGTGGGCTCGCTCCTGGGCGAGCTGGCGGTGGGGACGACCATCGGGCTGCTGGCGCTGGTGGTCCTCAGCTCTGTCCAGCTGCTGGGGGAGCTGCTGGGCATCCAGATGGAGTTCTCGCTGGCCCAGCTGCTCGACCCGGCCTTCGGGCAGCCGGTACCGCTGGTGGGGACGCTGCTCTGGTCGCTCCTGCTCCTGCTCTGGCTCCTGGCCGACGGCCACCATGCGCTCCTGGCGGCGCTGGCGGAGAGCTTCCGCCGGATCCCCCCCGGCCTCTTCCGCTGGACGCCCGCCTGGAGCGAGCTGGTGCTCCAGACGCTAGCCTGGTCCTTCGAGACGGCGCTGGCGCTGGCCGCCCCGCTGCTGGCCGCGCTGCTCCTGGTCAACGCGGCCTTCGGGCTGGTGGCACGGGCGGCGCCGCAGGTGAACGTGCTCCTCGCCCAGCTGCCGGCCCTGGCGCTGGTCGGCATCCTGCTCCTGGCGGCGCTGGTTCCCGCCTTTCCCCTGGTGGTCCAGGCGGTGGCGCCCCGGGTGGAGGAGGTGCTGGCGGCCTGGCTCTCCCTCCGCTGACCCGGGGCCGGTGGCGCTTCGACCTGCAGCTCTTCGCCGCCGACGAGGAGGCGGGCGAGCGGAGCGAGCCGCCCACGCCGCGGCGCCGGGAGCGCGCGCGCCGCGAGGGAGAGTTCGCGAGGAGCGCCGAGCTGACCGGCGCGCTCCTCCTCTTGGCCGGCACGCTGCTCCTCCTGCTGGCGGGCGGCGCGGCCCAAGAGCGGATGCTCCGCTTCCTGACGGAGGCCTGGGGGGGCTGGCTCGCCCGCGGGCCGCGGACGGGCGAGTTGGGGGCGGGCGAGGCGGCGGCGCTCCTGGCGCGGGCCCTGGGGGTGGGTGCCTCGGCGGCGGCGCCCTTCCTCCTGGCGACCGTGGCGCTCAGCCTCGCCTCCGGTTTCGCGCAGAGCCGCTTCACCTTCACCGGTGCGGGGCTGGTGCCGCGCGTCGCGCGCCTCAACCCGCTGGCGGGGCTGCGCCGCCTCTTCTCCGGCCAGGGACTGGTGGAGCTGGCCAAGGCGCTGCTCAAGCTGGGCGTCATCGTCGGAGTCGCCTGGGGCACCGTGCGGACGGCGGTAGAAGCGGCCCCGGGCCTGCTCGGGGCGCCGCTTTCCGGGGTGGTCGGCTGGATCGAGGGGCAGGTGGCACGTCTCTTTCTCGAAGTGGGGCTGGCCTGGCTCGCGCTGGCGGGCGGTGACTACGCCTATCAGCTCTGGGCCACCGAGCGCCGCCTGCGCATGACGCCTCACGAGCTGCAGCGCGAGCTGCGCGAGACCGAGGGCAACCCCGAGGTCCGCCGCCGCATCCGCCGGCTCCAGTCGCAGCTGGCGGCGGCGCGGATGATCGAGGCGGTGAGACGGGCGCGGGTGGTGGTGGTCAACCCGACCCACGTGGCCGTGGCGCTGGCCTACGAGCCCGAGCGGATGGAGGCGCCGCAGGTGGTGGCGCGCGGCGCCGACGAGGTGGCGCTCCGCATCCGCGAGGAAGCCTGGCGCCGGAGCGTCCCCATCGTGGAGGACCCGCCCCTGGCGCGGGCGCTCTACGCCTCCACGCGCGTCGGCCAGACCATCCCGGCCGCGCTCTACAAGGCCGTGGCCGAGGTGATGGCCTGGGTCTGGCAACTGGAAGAGGGAGGGCGGCTGGCATGGCGCAGACGTTGAGGCGGCTGGTGGGCCAGAGCGACCTCCTCCTGGCCGCGGGCGTGGTGGCGGTGGTGGCCATGCTGGTCATTCCCGTCCCGCCCGGCCTGCTCAGCGTGCTGCTGGCGGCCAACCTGGCCATCTCGCTGCTGGTGCTCCTGGTCGGCATGTACGACACGCAGCCGCTGGAGTTCTCGGCCTTCCCCTCGCTGCTTCTCCTGACCACGCTCTTCCGTCTGGCGCTCAACGTCAGCTCGACGCGCCTCATCCTCCTCTACGGCGACGCGGGCGCGGTCATCCAGGCCTTCGGCCAGTTCGTCGCCGGGGGCAACCCGCTGGTCGGCTTCATCGTCTTTCTGATCCTGGTCATCATCCAGTTCCTGGTCATCACCCGCGGCGCCGAGCGCGTGGCCGAGGTGGCCGCGCGCTTCACCCTGGACGCCATGCCGGGCAAGCAGATGGCCATCGACGCCGACCTCAACTCCGGCCTCATCGACCAGAAGGAAGCCCGCCGCCGCCGCCAGCAGATCCAGCGCGAGGCGGACTTCTACGGCGCCATGGACGGCGCCAGCAAGTTCGTCCGCGGCGACGCCATCGCCGGCCTGGTCATCCTGGCCATCAACATCGTCGGCGGGCTGGCCATGGGGATGCTCGTCCGCCACCTGGCCTGGGCCGACGCCCTGCGCCAGTACACCATCCTGACCATCGGCGACGGCCTGGCCAGCCAGCTGCCGGCGCTGCTCATCTCCACCGCCACGGGCATCGTCGTCACCCGTGCGGCCGGCGAGTCGGACCTCGGCCACGACGTGCTGCGCCAGGTGGCGGCCCAGCCCAGGGCGCTCTGGGTGGCGGCGGGGACGCTGGCCGTGCTCGGTCTGGTACCGGGCCTGCCGGCCGCACCCTTCCTGGCCCTGGCCGCGGTCACCGGCGGCGTCGCCTACCTGCAGGCGCGGCAGGCGAGGCTCCGTCCCGGCGAGGGGGAGGCGGCACCGGTGCAGGCGACGCTGGGGGTGACGCCGGAGGAGGCCGCCCGCCTCCTGCCGGTCGACCCGCTGGAGGTGGAACTGGGCTACGGTCTGCTGCCGCTGGGCGCCGAGGAGGGCGGCCAGCTGATGGACCGGATCGCGCTGCTGCGGCGGCAGATCGCGCTGGAGCTGGGGCTGGTGCTGCCGCTGGTGCGCGTCCGCGACAACTTGAGCCTGGAGCCCAACCGCTACCGGATCCTCCTGAAGGGCGAGGTGGTGGGCGAGGCGGAGCTGCGCCTGGACCGGCTCCTGGCCATCCCCCAGGGGACCGAGGTGGCGGGGGTGGAGGGCGAGCCGACGCGCGACCCCGCCTTCAACCTGCCGGCCCTCTGGATCCGGCCGGAGCAGCGCGCCCTGGCCGAGGCCTCGGGCTACACGGTGGTGGAGGCGGCCGCCGTCCTGGCGACGCACCTGACGGAAGTGGTGCGCGCCCACGCCTGGGAGCTCCTCACCCGCCAGGAGACGCGCCGCCTGCTGGACACGCTCCATCAGAGCGCGGCCGCCCTGGTGGAGGAGAGCGTGCCGGCTCTCCTCACCCTGGGCGAGGTGCAGCGGGTGCTGCAGAACCTGCTGCGCGAGGGCGTGCCCATCCGCGACCTGGGCACCGTCCTGGAGGCCCTGGCCGACCAGGCGGCCGCCTCCAAGGCGTTGGACGAGCTGACCGAGGCGGCGCGCCAGGCGCTGGGCCGGAGCATCACCCAGCGGCTCGTGGGGCCGGACGGGCGCCTGCGCGTCATCACCCTGGAACCGGCGGCGGAGCGCCAGTTGGCCGAGTCCATCCGCGGCCAGGGCAACGCCCGCACCCTGGTGCTGGAACCGGAGCTGGCGGGCCGGCTGATCCGCGGGCTGGAGGCGGAGGTGGCCCGCGTCCTGGAGCAGGGCGTCCAGCCCGTCCTCCTCTGCGCCCCCGGCCTCCGCTTCCACCTGCGTCGCCTTCTGGAGCGGAGTCTGCCGCGCCTGCCGGTCCTCTCCTACAACGAGGTGAGCGACGGGGTGCCCGTCGACGTGCTGGGGACGGTGAGACTGGCATGAGCGCGCCGCTCCGCATCCGCCGCTTCCGGGCGGCCGACGTGCGCGCCCTCCTGGCGCAGGTGCGTCAGGAAGCGGGCGCCGACGCCCTCCTCCTCGACCTGCGCCGCGAGCCCCCGCGCTGGTGGGAGCGGCTGACCGGGAGGCGCGGTCCGGTGGTGGCGACGGTGGCCCTTCCTCCGCCCGCTGGAGAGGGGGAAGAGCCGGCGGACGGAGCCGGGGCGGCCGGCCCGGCCGGGAGGACCGCCCCGCAGGCCACGGCGCCCGGCGGCTGGGAGGAACTCCGCCTCCGCCTCGAGAGGCGCGGGCTCCTGCCCGACCTGGCCGCCCGGCTGGCCGAACCGGCCCCGGAGCCCGGGGCGAGCCCACGCGAGGCGGTGCGCCAGCGGCTCCTCGAGCTGCTGGGCCGGGCGCGGCCCGTGGAGGCGGGGCGCGAACGCCGTCTGGTGCTGGTGGGGCCGACGGGCGCGGGCAAGACCACCACCGTGGCCAAGCTGGCGGGGCAGATGGCGCTCTACCGCGGCCTGGAGGTGGGCATCGTCACCCTGGACGCCTTCCGGGCGGGCGCCTTCGAGCAGGTGGACGCCTACGCCCGCGCTGCGGGCCTCCCTTGCCTGCCCGCGGAAGAGCCGGGCGAGCTCCGCTCCGCCCTGGAGCGGCTTTCGGGCGTCGATCTGGTCCTCATCGACACCACTGGCCGCAGCCCCTCCGACCGCCGTTCCCTTCGCCGCCTGGCCCAGCTGGTGGAAGAGGCGCGGGCGGACGCGGTCCTGCTGACGCTCAGCGCCACCACCCGCCACGAGGACCTTCTCTACGCGCTGGAGGCCTACCGGGGGATCGGCGCCGACCGCCTGCTCTTCACCAAGGTGGACGAGACGCGCGCTCCGGGCGAGCTGGTCAACGCGGTGGCGGCGAGCGGGCTGGCGGTCAGCTACGTCGCGGCCGGACAGCGCGTCCCCGACGACCTGGCCGTCTTCTCGCCCGGGGCATTGGCCGACGAGCTGCTGGGGGTGGAGCCGTGAACGAGCAGGTTTCGGCCCTGGCCGCGCTGGCCCGGGAGGTGAGGGCCCGCCTGCGGCTGGGGGCGCGGAGGCCGCCGGGAGCACGACGGGTGCGCAGCCTCGCCGTGGTCAGCGGCAAGGGCGGCGTGGGCAAGTCGACGCTGGCGGTCAACTTGGCGCTGGCGCTGGCGGCGGCCGGCGAGCGGGCGCTCCTGGTCGACCTGGATCTGGGCCTGGGCGGCGCCATGGCCGTGGCGGGGGGGCGCGGGCGCTACCACCTGGGCGATGTCCTCGCCGGCCGGGCCGAGATCGAGGAGGCCTTCTGGGAGCCGGAGCGCGGGGTCCGCCTCCTCTCCGGTGGCCCCGGCGAGGAGCTTTTGGCCTCCCTGGGCGCCGCCGAGGTGGGGCGCCTGGTGACCGCCCTGGCCCGCCTGGGCGCCCCGGGCGAGACGCTCCTCGTCGACAACGGCGCCGGCCTCGGCCAACTGGTGCGGGCGGTCCTGGCCTGGGCGCCGGAGGTGCTGCTGGTGGTGACGCCGGATCCGGCCTCGGTCACCGACGGGTACGCCGTGCTCAAGGCGACGGCCCGGCTCAACCCCGAGGCCCGGCTCTGGCTGGCGGTCAACCAGGCGCTCTCCCCGAGTGAGGCGATGCGCGTGCGCGACGCCCTCGTCTCGGTGGCCGCGGGACACCTGGGGCTCAGGCCCCGCTTCCTGGGCTGGGTGCCGGAGGATCCCGAGCTGGCCGGCAGCGTCCGCCTCGGGCGGCCGCTCCTCCGCCTCAACCCCGCCGCGCCGGCGGCGCGGGCGGTCTCCTCGCTGGCGCGCCGCTGGCTGGAGGAGGAGGAAGCCCGGTGAGCGTCTCGCGCTATCCGCGGCTGGGCGACCGGGTCGAGCTGGCCGTCCGGGAGGCGGACCTGGCCGGAGGCGACCCGGACTCCCAGCGCCTGCACGTCTTCCCCTCGCTGGTGCTGGGGGGCGAGGAAGAGCTGGTGGAGGTGGCCGCGCCGCTGGAGCACGGGCGCTTGCGCCTGCCAGAGCCGCAGGCGGAGGTGGAGCTGCGCTTCGGCCGCGACGGGCGCTGGTTCGCCTGCCGGGCGACGGTAGAGGCCAACCTGCTGGCGCCGCCCGAGCGGGTCCGCCTGCGGCTCGGCCCTCCGGCGCCTTACTATCGCCGGGCGGCGGTCCGCTGGCCGCTCCACCTGCCGGTCGAGGTGCTCCCGTTGCCGCCGGCCGTCCAGCAGGCGGTCCGCATGGGGCTGCCGGGCGAGCGCCTGCGGGCGATACCCAGGCCCGAGGCGGGGCCGCGCTGGCAGGGGACGACGGTCGACCTGAGCGTGGGCGGCCTCTTCTGCCGCCTCCGCCTGCGCGACCGCACCGGGGAGGGGGGCGGTGCTGCGGGGGGCGGCGGCGCCCGCCTGACGCCGGGCGAGATCTACCGGCTGCGCCTCGACCTGGGGGCCTCCGGGGAGGGAGGGCCAGCCGCCGGCGGCGAGAGGGGGCGTCGCCCGACCCCGGCCGCTCCCGAGCTGGACCTGGCCGCGCGCCTGGTGCGCGCCGCGCCGGCGCCGCGGGAGGCGGGCCTCTGGGAGGCGGCCTTCGCCTTCCTGGAGCTGGGACCCGCCGAGGAGCAGGCCATCATGCGACGCATCTTCGCCGAACAGCGGCGCTGGCGCCGCCAGGGGCTCATCTGAACGGAGGTGGAGGCATGGCAGCTGGAAGCCCGGCGGGAGCCGGCAGCCCGCCGAGCCCCGAGACGGGCGGTCCGGGCGAGGCGGAGCTGGCGAGGCTCTGGGCCGCCTACCGCCAGTCCGGCGACCGCGCGCTCCGCGAGCGGCTGGTGCTGGCCTACCTGCCGCTGGTGCAGCGGATCGCCAGCCGCCTCGCCGTCCGTCTGCCGCCCCAGGTGGAGCAGCAGGAGCTGGTCAACGAGGGCCTGGGCGGTCTCCTCCAGGCCATCGACCGCTTCGACCCCTCGCGTGGCATCCGCTTCGAGACTTTCGCCGTGCCGCGCATCCAGGGCGCCATGATCGACGGGCTGCGCGCCCTGGACTGGGCGCCGACGCGGCTGCGCCAGCACGACCGCCAGTTGCGCGAGACCTACGCCGCGCTGGAGGCGGAGCGCGGCCGGCCGGCCACTGACGCCGAGGTGGCCGAGCGGCTCGGGGTGCCGGCACGCACCGTCCGCCAGTGGCTGACGGAGCTGAGCCGGGCGGCGGTGCTCAGCCTGGAGGAGCTGGGCATCCCCGGCGAGAGCCTGGGCGCGCCGGCCTTCCAGGAGGCGGAGGCGGCCGACGACCCCTTGGAGTCGGTCATCCGCAAGGAGACCATCCGGGAGCTGGGTCGGGCCATCGAGGAGCTGCCCGAGCGCGAGCGCCTGATCATCACGCTCCTCTACTACGAGGGGCTGACCGCCACCGAGGTGGCGGGTCTCTTGGGCGTGACCGTCTCGCGCATCTCCCAGCTCCATTCGCGCGCCGTCCTGCGGATCCGCGGGAAGATGACGGCCGGCCGAGCCCGGCCGGCCTGAGGCCCGCCCGCCCCGTTCCGGAGGGGGGCGGCTCGATTGCCGCCCCGGGGGGCCGATGGTATACTGCGACGGGCCGCGCGCCGCGCGCAGCCCCATTTCGCACGCGCGCCGACCGCCCCCGGTGCCCGCCGAGGCGGGTGGGCAGGCGGGATGAGGCGGCGGAGGAGAACCGGGAGGTGGGAGCATGTCGGTCGTCTCCATGAAGCAGCTGCTGGAGGCCGGCGTCCACTTCGGCCACCAGACGCGCCGCTGGAACCCCAAGATGCGGCCGTACATCTTCACGGAGCGGAACGGCATCTACATCATCGACCTGCAGAAGACCGTCAAGATGCTGGACGAGGCCTACGCCTGGGTGCGCGACCTCGCCTTCCAGGACGGCAACGTGCTCTTCGTGGGCACCAAGAAGCAGGCCCAGGAGACCATCCGCGAGGAAGCGGAGCGTTGCGGCATGCCCTACGTCAACCAGCGCTGGCTGGGCGGCACGCTGACCAATTTCGTCACCATCAGCTCGCGCGTCAAGCGGCTGGAGGAGCTGACCCGGCTGGTGGAGGAGGGCGAGCTGGAGCGGCTGCCCAAGAAGGAGCAGGCCTCGCTCCTGCGCGAGAAGGCCAAGCTGGAGAAGTACCTGGGCGGCATCCGCGGCATGTCCTCGCTGCCGGACGCGCTCTACGTGGTCGACCCGCGCAAGGAACGGATCTGCGTCAGCGAGGCGCGCCGCCTGGGCATCCCCATCGTGGCCATCGTCGACACCAACTGCGACCCGGATGAGATCACGCACGTGATCCCGGGGAACGACGACGCCATCCGGGCGGTACGCCTGATCACGTCCAAGATCGCCGACGCCATCCTGGAGGGCCGGCAGGGCGTCCAGGTCTCGGCCTGACGGGACGGGCCCGAGGCGAAGGGGCGGCGAGCCGCCCCTTCGCCATGTCCACCGCGGAACAAGGGAGGTCGGAGCATGGCGGAGATCACGGCGGAACAGGTACGGCAGCTCCGGGAGCGCACCGGGGCCGGGATGATGGACTGCAAGCGGGCGCTGGAGGCGACCGGCGGCGACATGGAGAAGGCGACCGACTGGCTGCGGGAGAAGGGCCTGGCGGCCGCCGGCAAGAAGGCCGGGCGCCACGCCGGCGAGGGCCTGATCGAGGCCTACATCCACACCAACGGCCGCGTCGGCGTCCTCCTGGAGCTCAACTGCGAGACCGACTTCGTCGCCCGGACCGAGGGCTTCCGCCAGCTGGCCCACGACCTGGCGCTGCACGTGGCGGCCGCCAGCCCGCGCTGGGTCTCGCGCGAGCAGGTTCCGGCCGAGGTTCTGGCCCACGAGCGCGAGGTGATCCGCCGCCTCACGCTGGAAGAAGGAAAACCCGAACAGATCGTGGATAAGATCGTCGAAGGGCGCCTGGAGAAGCAGTTCTTCGCGGAATACTGCCTGCTGGACCAGCCCTTCGTCAAGGAGCCGGAGCGGACGGTGGGCGAGCTGGTACGCTCGGCCATCGCCCAGTTCGGCGAGAATATCGTGGTACGACGATTCGTCCGCTTCCAGCTGGGCGAGGAGGCGGGGGAGCAGGCGCCGGGCGCCGGGGTGGCGGCGTCTGCCGGCGCGTAGGCCGCCCCGCTCCCAGGGAGGTCTCCGCCGATGGAGGCAGCGCCGCAACCCAGGTTTCACCGCATCGTCCTCAAGCTGAGCGGGGAGGTGCTGGCCGGCGAGAAGGGCTACGGCATCGATCCCCAGGTGGTCGAGAGCCTGGCCCGCCAGGTGGCCGAGGTGGCGGCCATGGGTGTCCAGCTGGCCGTGGTGGTCGGCGGGGGGAACATCTGGCGGGGTGCGGCCGGCGCCGCCATGGGCATGGACCGGGCCACCGCCGACGCCATGGGCATGCTGGCCACGGTGATCAACGCCCTCGCCCTGCAGGACGCGCTGGAGCACTTGGGCGTCCCCACCCGCGTCCAGACCGCCATCGAGATGCGCGAGGTGGCGGAGCCGTACATCCGCCGCCGCGCCATCCGCCACCTGGAGAAGGGCCGCGTGGTCATCTTCGCCGCCGGCAGCGGCAACCCGTTCTTCTCCACCGACACGACGGCGGCCCTGCGCGCGGCCGAGATCGAGGCCGAGGTCATCCTCAAGGCGACCAAGGAAGACGGGGTCTACGAAGCGGACCCCCGCTCCCACCCGGGGGCGCGGCGCTACGAGACGGTCGGCTTCATGGAGGTGCTGGAGCGGGGCCTCGGGGTGATGGACGCCACCGCCGCCTCGCTCTGCATGGACAACGGGATTCCGATCATCGTCTTCGACGTCACCCGGCCGGGCAACATCCGGCGCGTGGTCCTGGGCGAGGCCATCGGAACCTGGGTCGGGGGTGAGCCGCAGTGAGCCGCGCGGTCATCGACGGGGCGCGCCAGCGCATGGAGAAGGCGGTACAGAACTTCGAGCGCGAGCTGGGCGGCGTGAGGGCGGGGCGGGCCACGCCGGCGCTGTTGGAGCGCGTCCGCGTGCAGGCGTACGGGAGCGAACTGCCGGTGCAGCAGGTGGCCTCCATCCACGTGCCCGACGCGCGCACCCTGGTCATCCAGCCCTGGGACAAGGGGCTGGTGACGGCGGTGGAACGGGCCATCCTCAAGTCGGACCTGGGCCTCAACCCGTCCAGCGACGGCCAGGTGATCCGCCTGGTCATCCCGCCCATGACCGAGCAGCGCCGCACCGAGCTGGTCCGCCAGGTGCGCAAGATGGCCGAGGAGGCGCGCGTGGCGGTGCGCAACATCCGCCGCGAGGCCAACGAGCAGCTGAAGGCCGAGATGAAGGCGGAGGCGCTGAGCGAGGACCAGGAGCGCCGCGAGCAGGAGGAGGTCCAGAGGCTGACCGACCGCTTCGTCCAGGCCATCGACGAGGCGCTGGCGGCCAAGGAGAAGGAGATCATGGAGGTCTGAGCCTTGGCGGGGGCGGAGTCGACAGGCGAGGCGACGCCGGGCCTGGAGCGCGGGGAGAGGTGGCTCCTGCGGCCGCTGGAGACGGTGGAGGCCGAGGCCCGGGCCGCCGGCCTGGAGGTGAGGGTGCGGTGGACGGGCGAGGGGCCGGGGCGCGCCCGCGTGGTGCGCGTCCGGCCCGGCGAGGCGGGGGGTGTGGAGCTGCTCGCCGCCCGCTTCCCCGATTTCGCGGCGGAGGCGCCGCGGGAGTAGGGTGGGGATGGAGGTGCGGGCGGTGAGCGGGCGGACGGCGGGGCCGAGGTCGGAGGCGGGCGAGGAGCAGGCGCAGGGGCCGCGGGCGCTGCGCCTGCCGGCGCACGTGGCCATCATCATGGACGGCAACGGGCGCTGGGCCGAGCGGCGCGGGCTCCCGCGCGGCCTCGGCCACCAGGCCGGGGTCGAGTCGGTTCGCCGGGTGGTCCGCGGCTCCATCGAACTGGGCCTGCGCTACCTGACGCTCTACGCCTTCTCCACCGAGAACTGGCGCCGCCCGCCGGAGGAGGTCCGCTTCCTCTGGCATCTGCTGGGGCAGGCGGTCACCCGCGACCTGG
Source organism: Bacillota bacterium (assembly GCA_023511835.1). Classification (NCBI taxonomy): domain Bacteria; kingdom Bacillati; phylum Bacillota; species Bacillota bacterium. The sequence continues at coordinate 29,383 of JAIMAT010000003.1, forward strand.
ACGACCTCTACCGCCAGGGCGTCCGCTTCCGGGCCATCGGCGCGCTGGAGGAGCTGCCGGAGGAGACGCGCCGGCAGATCCGGCTGGCGGAGGAGCGGACGGCGGGCAACGACCGGCTCTACCTGCAGGTGGCGCTCAACTACGGCGGCCGGCGCGAGATCGTGGAGGCGGCCCGGCGCCTGGCCGCGGCCTGCGCGCGGGGCGAGGCGGAGCCGGACGAGATCGACGAGGCGCGCTTCGCGCGCGAGCTGTACACGGCGGGGATCCCCGACCCCGATCTCCTCATCCGGACGGCGGGCGAGTACCGCATCAGCAACTTCCTCCTCTGGCAGGTGGCCTACTGCGAGCTCTGGGTGAGCGAGGTGCTCTGGCCGGACTTCGGGGAGAAGGAGCTGCGCCGGGCGGTGGAGGAGTATTCGCACCGGCAGCGCCGCTTCGGAGGACTGGCGGAGTGGCCCGGCGATGCTCCGTGAGCGGCTCCTCTCGGCGCTGATCGGCCTGCCGCTGCTGCTGGCCGCGGTCCTCCTGGGCGGCTGGCCCCTGGCGGCCGCCATGGCGCTCCTGGCCGGCGTGGCCGGCTGGGAGGGGGGCCGGCTGGCGGGCGCGCTGGGCGTCCGCTTCGCCCCCTGGCTGCCCGCCCTGCCGCCCGCCCTGGCGGTCCTCCTCTGGCAGCTGCGCCCGCGTGTCGGCCTCTACGTACTCGCCTTCTCCCTCCTCCTGCTCCTGGCGCGGGCCGAGTGGCAGGTGGTGGCCGAGCGGAGGCCTGCGCGGGAGGCGCTGGTGGAGTACGTGGCGCTGGTGGCGGCGCTGCTCTACCCCTCCCTCTTCGCCTCGGCCGTGGCGCTGCGCCGTTTGGAGCACGGGGCGCTCTGGCTTACCCTGGTCTTCGCCGGGACCTGGCTGAACGACGCCGCCGCCTTCTTCGTGGGCAGACTCTGGGGCCGCCGCCTCCTGGCGCCCGGGCTGAGCCCGGGCAAGAGCGTGGAGGGGGCGGTGGCGGGCGGCGTGACGGCGCTGGTGGTCTGGATGGCGGCGACGCCCTGGACGGGTCTGGCTCTGCCGGGCGCCGTCGCCCTGGGGATGGCGGCCGCCCTGCTGGGTCCGGTGGGCGACCTCTTCGAATCGCTGGTCAAGCGGGCGGCGGAGTGGAAGGATTCCGGCAGCCTCATCCCGGGGCATGGCGGGGTGCTCGACCGTTTCGACAGCTTCCTCCTGATCGCGCCCACCAGCCTGGTCCTGATCCGCCTCTTCACCGGCGCCGGTTGAGGCGGCGCCGCCGGCCGAGCGGGAGGCTTTCGGATTTGCGGGATCTGGTCATCTTGGGCTCCACGGGCTCCATCGGCCGCCAGGCGCTGGACGTCCTCCGCGCCCACGCGGGGCGCTGGCGGGTGCGCGGCCTGGCGGCGGGCCGCGACGTCGACGGCCTGGAGGCACAGGTGCGCGAGTTCCACCCGGGGCGGGTGGCGCTGGCCGACGAGGCGGCCGCGGCGGAGCTGGAGCGCCGGCTGGCCGGCGAGGGCGTGGAGGTTCTGGCCGGCGAGGCGGGGCTGGTGGAGCTGGCCGCCACCACCGAGGCGGACGGGGTGCTGAGTGCCGTCACCGGCGTGGCGGGCCTGGCGCCGACGCTGGCGGCGCTCAAGGCGCGCCGGCGGGTGGCGCTGGCCAACAAGGAGAGCCTGGTGGCCGCCGGGCCGGTGGTGCGACGCGAACTCGAGAGGCTTTACCCCTGGCTCGCGGCCGAGCCGGGCCTCGCCGTCCACCGGCCCGAGGCGCCGCTCCTGCCCGTGGACAGCGAGCATAGCGCCATCTTCCAGTGCCTGGCCGGCCGGGGGGCCGAAGGGCAGGTGGCGCGCCTCATCCTGACGGCCTCGGGAGGTCCCTTCCGCGGCTGGCCGCGGGAGCGGCTGGCGGGAGTGACGGTGGAGCAGGCGCTCCGCCACCCGACCTGGCGGATGGGGGCGCGCATCACGGTGGAGTCGGCGCTGCTGATGAACAAGGCGCTGGAAGTGATCGAGGCGCATTTCCTCTTCGGCGTCGGGTATGATCAAATCGAAGTGGTCATCCACCCGCAGAGCATCGTCCACTCGCTGGTCGCCTTCGTCGACGGCTCCGTCCTGGGCCAGCTGGGCGCGGCCGACATGCGCATCCCCATCCAGTACGCGCTCACCTATCCGGAACGGTGGCCCTCGCCGGCGCCCGGCTTGGACTTGGCGAGCGTGGGCCGGCTGGAGTTCGCCCCGCCCGACCGCGAGGCCTTCCCCTCGCTGGAGCTGGGCTACCTGGCCGGACGGACGGGCGGCACGGCGCCGGCGGTTCTCAACGCCGCCAAGGAGGAGGCGGTGGGACGCTTCCTCCAGGGGCGCCTTCCCTTCTTGGCCGTGCCCGAGGTGGCGGGGGAGGTGCTGGCGGAGCACCGGGCGGTGGCCGAGCCTTCGCTGGCGGACGTCCTGGAGGCCGACCGCTGGGCGCGCGAGCGGGCGCGCCGGCGAATGGAGGCGATGGCGGCGACATGGTGAGCAACTGGATCCTGGTGGTGGCCGTCTTCGCCTTCCTGATCGTCTTCCACGAGTTCGGCCACTACCTGATGGGCAAGCTGAGCGGCGTCCGCGTGGACGAGTTCGCGGTGGGCTTCGGCCCCCGGCTGGCAGGCTTTCGCTGGGGCGAGACCGCCTACAACCTCCGTCTCCTCCCCCTGGGTGGCTTCTGCCGGCTGGCGGGCCTCGAGGCGGAGCCCGACGACCTGGCGCGCGAGGTGGTGGGAGACGGCCCTCCACGGGCGGCTGACGAGGAGGGGGAGGGTGCGGCCCGGGCACGGCTCAGGCTCCGCCCGCCGATCCCGCCCGGCCGCTCCTTCCAGGACAAGTCCTTCCTCTGGAGACTGGCCATCATCGCCGCCGGGCCACTCTTCAACATCGCCCTGGCCGTGGTGCTTTTTGCCGTCACCTTCACCGTGGCCGGCATCCCCTCCGGCACCACCCTGCGTATCGCCTCGGTGCAGGCGGGCCTCCCGGCGGCCGCGGCGGGGCTTCGCCCGGGCGACCGGCTGGTGGCTGTCGACGGGCAGCGGCTGACCGAATGGCAGCAGTTCCAGCAGGTGGTGGCCTCCAGCCCGGGCCGGAGGCTGGAGCTGACGGTGGAGCGGGACGGCCGCCTGCTGACGCTGGCGGTCACACCCCAGCGCCAGGCGGACGGGCATGGCCTGGTGGGGGTGGCCCCGGCCAGTGAGCTGCGGCGCATGAGCCCCGGCCAGGGGATCCTCCAGGCCTTCGGGGCCACGTGGAGCGTCATCGCCGGCTGGTTTCAGGGGATCGGGGCGATGGTCAGCCACGCCGGCGGCGTCCAGGTGATGGGGCCGGTGGGCATCGGCGCGGAGATCTTCCAGGCCAGCCTGCTGGGTTTCTCCTACCTGCTCCTCTGGGGCGCGCTGATCAGCGCCAACTTGGGTCTGATCAACCTCCTGCCGATCCCTGCCCTGGACGGGAGTCACCTGCTTCTCATCCTGGTGGAGTGGATCCGCGGGAGGCCCGTCGATCCCGCCAAGGTCAACCTGGTCCAATTCATCGGCTTCGCTCTCCTGATGCTGCTGATGATCGCGGTCACCTACCGCGACTTGGTGAGGCTGATCGGCTGACTCCCGGGAGCCGAAGCGGGCCCCGGGCGCGGAGCGTGAGGAGGTCGGGAGAGGTGGACCGGCGCGAGAGCCGGCAGGTGCGCGTAGGCAAAGTGGCCATCGGCGGCGGTGCCCCGGTGACCGTGCAGACCATGACCAAGACGGACACCCGGGACGTCGCCGCCACGGTGGACGAGATCCGGCGCCTGGCCATGGCGGGCGCGGACATCGTGCGCTTGGCCGTGGTCGACGCCGAGGCGGCCGTCGCCCTGGGTGCCATCAAGCGCGAGGTGGGCGACTTCCCCCTGGTGGCCGACATCCACTTCGACTACCGGCTGGCGCTGGAGGCGCTGCGCCAGGGAGTGGACAAGATCCGCATCAACCCGGGAAACATCGGCGCCGAGTGGAAGGTGCGCGAGGTGGTGGCGGCCTGCCGCGAGCGGGGCGTCCCCATCCGCATCGGCGTCAACTCCGGCTCCATCGAGCGGCCGCTGCTGGAGAAGTACGGCCGCTCGCCGCGGGCCATGGTGGAGAGCGCCCTCCGCCACGTGGAGATCCTGGAGCGCATGGACTTCCAGGACATCGTCATCTCGCTCAAAGCCTCCGACGTGCCCACCATGGTGGCGGCGTACGAGGAGATCGCCCGCGAGGTGCCGTATCCGCTCCATCTGGGCGTGACCGAGGCGGGCCCCGGCCTGGCGGCGGCGGTCAAGTCGGCCGTGGGCATCGGCCACCTGCTGGCGGAGGGGATCGGCGACACGATCCGCGTCTCCATCACGGGCGACGCCGCCGAAGAGGTGGCGGTGGGGCTGGAGATCCTCTATGCCCTGGGCCTGCGCGAGAAGCGCCTGGAGATCGTCTCCTGCCCCACCTGCGGACGGTGCGAGGTCGACCTCTTCCGCATCGTCCACGAGGTGGAGCAGCGCATGCCGCCGGTGGAGCGTCCGCTGCGCGTCGCCATCATGGGCTGCGGCGTCAACGGGCCCGGCGAGGCGCGGGAGGCCGACATCGGGCTGGCCTCGGGCAACGGCGTGGGCCTCATCTTCCGCAAGGGGCAGGTGCTGCGCAAGGTGCCGGAGCGCGAGATGGTCGACGTGCTGCTGGAGGAGATCGCCCGGCTGGGCAGGGCCGGGGAGGCGTCCGAACCGGTCGGCGCCGGATCTTGACCCGCGCCCGGCGACCGCTCTTCCGCAGGGCCGGCGAGGCCCCGCGGAAACATTTTTATCCGGGAGAGGCAAGGAGCGAGGAGACGGGGGGATCGGCGGATGCGCCTCTCGCAGTACTTGGCCCCGACGCTCCGCGAGGAGCCGGCCGAGGCCGAGATTCCCAGCCATCGCCTGATGCTGCGGGCGGGGCTGATGCGCAAAGTGGCGGCGGGGATCTACACCTTCCTGCCGCTGGGGACGCGCGCCATCCAGAAGGTGGAGCAGATGGTGCGCGAGGAGATGAACCGGGCGGGGGCGCTGGAGGTGCGGCTGCCCATCGTCCAGCCGGCGGAGCTCTGGCAGGAGACGGGCCGCTGGGAGGAGTACGGCCCGGAGATGTTCCGCCTCAGTGACCGCCACGGGCGGCTCTTCGCGCTGGGGCCGACACACGAGGAGATCGTCACCGACCTGGTGCGCGGCACGGTCTCCTCCTACCGCCAGCTGCCGCTCACCCTCTACCAGATCCAGAACAAGTACCGGGACGAGGTGCGCCCCCGTTTCGGGGTGATGCGCTCGCGCGAGTTCGTGATGAAGGACGCCTACTCCTTCGACCGGGACGAGGAGGGCATGCACCGCAGCTACCGGGCCATGTACGAGGCGTACGAGCGCGTCTTCCGCCGCTGCGGGCTGGAGTTCCGCGTGGTGGAGGCCGACTCGGGCGCCATCGGCGGCAGCTACACGCACGAGTTCATGGCCCTGGCCGAGAGCGGCGAGGCCGAGGTGGTCTGGTGCCCGCGCTGCGGCTACGCGGCCGACGCCGAGAAGGCCGAGTCGGCGGCGCCGCCGGCGGGCGAGGAGCCCCTCCGGCCGCTGGAGCGGGTGGCGACGCCGGGGGTGCGGACCATCCAGGAGCTGGTCGACTTCCTCCCGGTGGACGTGGGGCATACGGCCAAGATCCTCTTCTACGTCGCCACCTACGCCGGCGGGCGCGAGGAGCTGGTGGCCGCCGTCCTGCGCGGCGACCGGACGCTCAACGAGATCAAGCTGAAGAACGCGCTGGGCGCGCTGCAGGTGCGCATGGCGGACCAGGAGCGGGTCTTGCGGGAGACCGGCGCCCCCTTCGGCTCGGCCGGGCCGGTGGGGCTTCGCGGCGCCCGCCTCCTCCTCGACCGCGAGGTGGCGGCCGGCCGGAACTGGGCCGTGGGCGCCAACGAGGAGGACTGGCACCTGCGCAACGCCAACCCCGGGCGCGACTTCCCCGCTGGTCCGGTCCACGACCTGCGTCTGGCGGGTGCGGGCGATCCCTGCCCGCGCTGCGGCGAGCCCATGGAGAGCCGGGCGGGCATCGAGGTGGGCCAGGTTTTCGAGCTGGGGACCAAGTACTCCGAGCGCCTGGGCGCCACCTTCTACGACGAGGAAGGGCGCAGCCGCCCGATCCTGATGGGCTGCTACGGCATCGGCGTGACGCGCACGGTGGCGGCGGTGATCGAGCAGCACCACGACGAGTCCGGCATCGTCTGGCCGGTCAGCGTCGCCCCCTTCGAGGCGGTGGTGGTACCCGTCCACTACGCCGAACCGGCCCAGCGCGAGGCGGCCGAGCGCCTCTACCGCGAGTTGCAGGAGGCGGGCGTGGAGGTGGCCCTGGACGACCGGGACGAGCGGAGCGGCGTCAAGTTCAACGACGCCGACCTGGTGGGCTACCCCTACCGCGTGACGGTGGGGCCCAAGGCGCTGGCGCGCGGCGAAGTGGAGCTGACGCGGCGGGCGGGCCGACAGACCGAGAGCCTGCCGCTGGAGGAGCTGGCGGACGTCCTGCGCCGCCGCCTGGCGGCCGACCGGGCCGCGCTCTCCGCCGAGTAGGGTGGGCGGCGTGGTGGCGAGGTGGCTGCGCGTGGAGCCGGCCGCGCCCGCCGGCGCGGGCGTGGACTGGCTCCTGGGAGAGCTCTGGACGGGGCTTTCCGGGGAGGAGCGGCGCCGCTGGGCGGGGGCGCGGGTGGCCGCGCTCCGCCTGGCCGCCGACGCCAGTGAGGCGCGGCTGGAGGTGACGGGCTGCGATCCGGAGGCCGGCGGGGAGCTGGCCGACCTGCTCCGGCGGCGCTTCCCCGGCTTCCGCCAGTACCGCGTCGAGGTGCGGAGGCTCTCCCCGGAGGAGCTTTTCCCGCGCCTGGTGGAGGCAGCCGCGGCGCGTAACCCGGCCGTGGGGCCGCTCCTGCGCGCCGGCCGGGCCGACTGGCCCGAGCCGGACCGGCTGGAGATCCGGCTGCCCCACGCCTCCGGGCGGGACTGGCTGCGCGAGGAGCGCGCCGAGGGGCTCCTGGCGCAGGAGGCGGCGGCGCTCTTGGGGCGCGAGGTGGAGGTGCGCCTGGTCGTCGACGAGGCCCCGGAGGCGGAGGAGCCCGGGGAGATCGAGGCCGAGCTGCTACGCGAGGCGTTCGCTGCCGTGGAGAGCGCCCCGGGCGAGCCGCCGGCGACCGGCGGGCAGGAGCCGCCGACCGAGGGCGAGGTACTGGCGGGCCGCCGCATCCCGGAGGAGCCGGTGCGCATGGCCGAGCTGGGCGAGGAGCCCGGCGAGGTGGTGGTGGAGGGCGAGATCCTCGCCATCGAGGGGCGCGAGCTGAAGAGCGGGCGCTGGCTCTTCGAGATGGATGTGAGCGACCGCAGCGACAGCCTGACCGCGCGCTGCTTCCTGCCGCGCCAGCGCGTCGCCCGCTTCGCGCTCCTCAAGCCGGGCCAGCGCCTCCGCCTGCGCGGCCGCTGGGAGATGGAGAAGACGGCCGGCGAGCCCCGCCTGACGGTGCGCGACGCCCAGGTGGTGGCGCCGCGACGGCGGCGGGACGAGGCGGCGGAGAAGCGGGTGGAGCTCCACTGCCACACGCGCATGAGCGCCATGGACGCGGTCAGCGAGACGGAGGAGCTGGTCCGCCGGGCGGCCGAGTGGGGGCATCCCGCCATCGCCATCACCGACCACGGCGTGGTCCAGTCCTTCCCCGAGGCGTACGAGGCGGGGAAGAAGTACGGCGTCCAGATCCTCTACGGCATGGAGGCCTACCTGCAGGTCGACGAGAGCGACCTGAGCCGCCCATACAACCACGCCATCCTCATCGCCCGCGACCAGGAAGGGCTGCACGCCCTCTACGAGCTGGTGACGCGCTCGCACCTGGAGAGCTTCCACCGCTTCCCGCGCATTCCCAAGAGCCTCCTGGCGGCGCGGCGCGAGCACCTCCTGATCGGCACCGCCTGCGAGCGGGGGGAGCTCTTCCGGGCCCTCCTGGCCGGGGCGGGGGAGGAGGAGCTGGAGCGCATCGCCTCCTTCTACGACTACCTGGAGGTGCAGCCGCTGGCCAACGACCGCTTCCTGATCGAGAACGGGACGCTGCCGGACGAGGAGGCGCTGCGCCAGATCAACCGGCGCATCGTCGAGCTGGGCGAGCGGCTGGGGAAGCCGGTCTGCGCCACCAGCGACTGCCACTTCGTGGAGCCGGAGGACGGCCTCTTCCGGAACGTGCTCCACGCGGCCCAGGGTTACGACGACTCGGAGCGCGAGTCGCCGCTCTTCTTTCACACGACCGACGAGATGCTGGCCGAGTTCGACTACCTGGGCGAGGAGCGCTGCCGCCGGGTGGTGATCGAGGGGCCGCGGCAGGTGGCGGCGCTCTGCAGCCCGGACATCCTCCCCGTCCCGGAGGGACTCCACGCGCCCGAGCTGCCCGGCGCCGCCGAGGAGCTGGAGGAGACGGCGCGGGGGCGCGCCCGCGAGCTGTACGGCGAGCCGCTGCCGGAGGCGGTGGCCGAGCGGCTGGAGTACGAGATCCGCTCCATCGTCGGCAACGGCTTCGCCAGCCTCTACATGATCGCCCAGCGGCTGGTCCGGAAGTCGCTGGAGGACGGCTACCTGGTGGGCTCGCGCGGCTCGGTGGGCTCCTCGCTGGTGGCCACGCTCCTCGGGATCACCGAGGTCAACCCGCTGCCGCCCCACTACCGCTGTCCCGACTGCCGCTGGAGCGACTTCCCGGCCCAGCCGGGCGTCGCCTCCGGCTTCGACCTGCCGGAGCGCAGCTGCCCGCGCTGCGGCGGGCGGCTGGTCAAGGACGGGCACGACATCCCCTTCGCCACCTTCATGGGCTTCCACGGCGACAAGGTGCCCGACATCGACCTCAACTTCTCGGGCGAGTACCAGCCGCGCATCCATCGCTACACGGAGGAGCTGCTGGGCGAGGGGCACGTCTTCCGCGCGGGCACCATCTCCACCATCGCCGAGCGGACCGCCTACGGCTTCGTCCGCGCCTGGGCGCAGCAGACGGGCAGGAAGTTGCGCGAGGCGGAGGTGCGCCGCCTGGTGCGCGGCTGCTCGGGGGTGCGCCGGACCACCGGCCAGCACCCGGGCGGCCTGATGGTGGTGCCGCGGGGCGACGACATCCTGCGCTACACGCCGCTCCAGCACCCGGCCGACGACCGCGAGTCGGGGACGGTCACCACCCACTTCGACTACCACTCCATCTCCTCGCGGCTGGTCAAGCTGGACCTGCTGGGCCACGATGACCCCACGGCCATCCGCATGCTGGAGGAGCTGACCGGAGTCGACGCCCACGCCATCCCCTTCGACGACCCGGAGACGCTGGCGCTCTTCTCGGGGCTGGAGCCGCTGGGCCTCTCGGCCGAGGAGCTGGGCAGCGACGTGGGCACGCTGGGGCTGCCCGAGTTCGGCACGCGCTTCGTGCGCGGCATGCTCTCCCAGACCCGTCCCAAGAGCTTCGCCGAGCTGGTCCGCATCTCGGGCCTCTCCCACGGCACGGACGTCTGGAACAACAACGCCCAGGAGCTGGTGGCCTCGGGGCGTGCCACGCTCCAGGAAGTCATCTCCACCCGCGACGACATCATGCTGGCCCTGATCCGCTGGGGCATGGAGCGGGAGGAAGCCTTCCGCATCATGGAGCAGGTACGCAAAGGGAAGGGGCTGAAGCCCTCCGACGAGGAGGCCATGCGCCGCCACGGGGTCCCCGGTTGGTTCGTGGAGAGCTGCCAGAAGATCAGCTACCTCTTTCCCAAGGCGCACGCGGTGGCCTACGTGATCATGGCCTTCCGCATCGCCTGGTTCAAGGTCCACCATCCGGCCGCCTTCTACGCCACCTACTTCAGCGTCCGCGCCGACGACTTCGACGCCGCCTGGATCGGCGAAACGCCGTCCACCTGGCGGCGCCGCATCCGCGAGATCGAGGCGAAGGGAAACGAGGCCACGGCGAAGGAGAAGAACCAGGTGACCATCCTGGAGGTGGCCGTGGAGATGGCGCTGCGCGGGATGCGCTTCCTGCCCATCGACCTGGAGCGCTCGCACCCGGCCCGCTTCCTGGTGGAGGAGGGCGGGTTGCGGCCGCCCTTCGTCGCCATCCAGGGGCTGGGCGCCCGCGCCGCGGAGGCCATCGTGCGCGCGCGCGAGGAGGCGCCCTTCCTCTCCCGCGAGGACCTGCAGCGGCGCGGCCGCCTGAGCCGGGCGGTCATGGAGCTGCTGGAGCGCCACGGCGTCCTGGAGGGGCTGCCGCTCTCGGACCAGATGGTCCTCTTCTGAGGCCCCGCCGGCCTGGGGGCGGCACGGGGCCGGGGGCGGTCCGCACCGCGGGCGCCCCGGCGGCGGGAGACCGAGCCCGACGAGGGGGTGTGGCGGCATGAAGCCGGAGGGTCGGTCGAGTTTCCGCGCTTTCTGGGTGGAGCGTACAGGCGAGCGCTTTTTCGCCGGGGTTCGGGAGCTGCCCGCGGAGGCGCTGCCCGAGGCGGACGTGACGGTGCGGGTGGAGTACTCCTCGCTCAACTACAAGGATGCCCTGGCCACGCGTCCCGACGGCCGCGTGGTGCGGCGCTACCCCATGGTGGCGGGCATCGACCTGGCCGGCCGCGTGGTCGACTCGCGCGACCCGCGCTTCCGGCCCGGAGAGGAGGTGCTGGCCACCGGCTACGAACTGGGCGTGGCCCACTTCGGCGGACTGGCCGAGTACGCCCGGCTGCCGGGCGACTGGCTCCTGCCCATTCCGGAGGGCTGGGGGCCGCGCGAGGCCATGACGCTGGGCACGGCCGGTCTCACGGCCGGCCTGGCCGTCGAGCGCCTGGAGCAACTGGGGCTCGGGCCCGGCGACGGCCCGGTGCTGGTGACCGGCGCCAGCGGCGGCGTCGGCTCGCTGGCGGTGGCGCTCCTCGCCGCGCGGGGCTACCGGGTGGCGGCCAGCACGGGCAAGGCGGAGGCGGACGCCTACCTGCGGCAGCTGGGCGCGGAGGAGGTGCTGGAGCGCGCCGCCACCTCGGCGTCCTCGTCCAAGGCGCTGGAGAGCCAGCGCTGGGCGGCGGCGGTCGACCCCGTGGGCGGGGAGACCACCGCCTATCTCCTGCGCACCCTGCGTTACGGCGGGGCGCTGGCGCTGGTCGGCCTGGCGGGCGGCGCGGAGCTCCGGACCAGCGTCCATCCCTTCATCCTCCGCGGCGTCACCCTGGCCGGCATCGACTCGGCCTACGCGCCGGTCGAACTCCGCCGGCGCGTCTGGCGGCGTCTCGCCGCCGAGCTGCCGGCGGTCGTGCTGGAACGGGTGCGGGCGGCCGAGGTGGGGCTGGAGGGGGTAGCCGAGGCGGCGGCGAGCCTCCTGCGCGGGGAGGTGCGGGGGCGCGTGCTCGTCCGCCTGTGAGGGACCGGCAAGAGCGGAGGCGAGGGGGAAGGTGAGCGGTTGGCCACCATCCTGGTGACGGGCGGCGCCGGCTTCATCGGGAGCGCCAGCGTGGACGAGCTTCTCGCCCGCGGGCACCGCGTGGCGGTGCTGGACGACCTGTCGGGCGGGAGGCGGGAGAACCTGCCGCCCGGGGCGGAGCTCTGGGTGGCCGACGTGGGCGACGCCGAGGCGGTGCGCGGCCTCTTCCGGCGGCTGCGGCCCGAGCTGGTGCTCCACTTGGCGGCCCAGATCTCGGTCAGCCGGTCCGTGCGCGAGCCGGCCGCCGACGCCCGCGTCAACGTCGTGGGGCTTCTGCACGTGCTGGAGGCGGCCCGCGAGACGGGGAGCCGCCGGGTCGTCTTCGCCTCCTCGGGGGGCGTGCTCTACGGGGAGGTGGAGCGGCCGGCGGTGGAGGAGCAGCCGCTGGCGCCCGTCTCGCCCTACGGCATCGCCAAGTGGGCCGGGGAGCGCTACCTGGAGTTCTTCGCCCGGGAGTACGGCCTCGAGGGCGTCGCGCTCCGCTACGGCAACGTCTTCGGCCCGCGCCAGGACCCGCACGGGGAGGCCGGCGTGGTGGCCATCTTCAGCCGCCGCCTCCTGGCGGGGGAGCCGCCGCTGGTCCACGGGGACGGCGAGAACGTACGCGACTACGTCTACGTCGCGGACGTGGCACGCGCCAACCGGCTGGCGCTGGAGGCGGAGCCGCCGCGGCTGCTGCCCGGGGGAGGGACCCCCTTCGTCGCCTTCAACGTGGGCACCGGGCGGGGGACCACCGTCAACCGGCTGGTGGAGATGATGGGCCGGGCGCTGGCCGAGCTGACCGGCGCCCGGGCGCGGGCGCCCGTCCACGGTCCGGCGCGGGCGGGCGACTTGCGCTCGAGCCTCCTCGACGCCGGGCGCATCGAGCGGAGGCTGGGCTGGAGGCCCGAGGTGCCGCTGGAGGAAGGGCTCCGCCGCACGCTCCGCTGGTTCGCAGAGGCGGGCGGGGCGATTGCCGCCTCCGGCGGCAGCGTGCTATAGTGAACTGACCGCAGGAGGCGCGTGGGAGAGTGGGTGCCGCACCCACTCTTCTCTGTGTGTGGCCGCTCTCTCGTCGGAGGTGAGGGGTGTGGCGCGGAGGGAGATCGAGGAGTCGGCCGCGGCGCTGGCCGAGCCTCTCCTGCAGGGGCTCGGCCTTCTGCTCCTGGACGTGGCCTGGCAGAGAGAGAACGGGCGGCGCTTCCTCCGTTTCGTCATCGACCGGCCCGGGGGCGGCGTCAGCATGGAGGAGTGCGAGCGCTTCTCCAGGGCCATCGACCCCCGCCTGGACGAACTGGGACTGATCGACGAACCGTACTACCTCGAAGTGGCCTCGCCCGGCCTGGACCGGGTGCTGCGGAACGAGCGCGAGTTCGCCTTCTTCCGGGGGCGGACCGTCCAGGTGCGCTGCTTCGAGCCGCTGGAGGGGGCGCGCAGCCACGTGGGGCGACTGGAGGGCCTGGAGGGGGAGGACGTGCTCCTGGCGGTCCAGGGGGAGGAGGGCGAGCGCCTCCTCCGCCTTCCCCGCGCCAAGGTGGCACGCGTGCAGTTGAAGGAGGAGAGCTGAACTGCTCCAGGAGGGCCCGGCATGAACCAGGAATTGCTCGAAGCGCTCAACGCTCTGGCGACCGAGCGGGGCATCGACCGGCAGATCCTCATCCAGGCGCTGGAGACGGCGCTCAAGTCGGCCTACCGGAAGCACTACGGCACGGCCAGCAACGTGGTGGTGCGCATCGACCCGGAGACGGGCGACTTTCGCGTCGCCAACCAGTTCACGGTGGCCGACCCGGTGGAGGACCCGGAGACCGAGATCAGCCTGGAGGAGGCGCGCGAGATCGACCCCGCCTACCAGCTGGGCGACGTGGTGGAACGCCCGGTGGAGCCGCGCGACTTCGGGCGCATCGCCGCGCAGACCGCCCGCCAGGTGGTCATGCAGCAACTGCGCGAGGCCGAGAGGAACCTGATCTACGAGGAGTTCGCCAGCCGCGAGGGAGACCTGCTGACGGTGGTGGTCCGCCGCGTGCAGGGCCGCAACGTCTACATCGACCTGGGCCGGACGGAGGCCGTCCTGCTGCCGTCGGAACAGATCCCGGGCGAGATCTACCGTCCCGGCGACCGTATCCGCGTCTACCTGGCCGAGGTCCGCCAGACGGCCAAAGGGCCCCAGGTCGTCCTCTCCCGCGCCCACCCCGGACTCCTCAAACGCCTCCTGGAGCTGGAGGTTCCGGAGATCCACGACGGCGTCGTGGAGATCCGTGCCGTCGCACGCGAGGCGGGAGCCCGCGCCAAGGTGGCGGTCGCCTCGCGCGACCCCAACGTCGACCCGGTGGGCGCCTGCGTGGGCCACCGCGGCATGCGCATCCAGAACGTGGTCAACGAGCTGCACGGCGAGAAGATCGACGTCATCCGCTGGTCCGACGACCCGGCCGAGTTCGTGGCGGCGGCGCTCAGCCCGGCCCGGGTCAGCCAGGTCCGGATTCACGAGGAGGAGCGGAGCGCGCGCGTCGTGGTGCCGGACTACCAGCTCTCCCTGGCCATCGGACGCTCCGGCCAGAACGCCCGCCTGGCCGCCAAGCTGACCGGCTACCGCATCGACATCCGCAGCGAGTCGCAGCTGGCGGACGAGGCCATGAAGGCGGCCGTCCAGTCGGGCGCCGAGGAGCTGCGCACCTTCGTCAGCGAGGCCGACATGCTCCCCTTCGAGCGCGCCTTCCGCCAGGCGCTCAAGGAGCGCCGGGAGCGCGAGGAGCGCCGCAGGCGCCTGCAGGAGGCGGGCGAGCTGAGCGGCGACGAGCTGGACTTCGACGACGTCGACCTGCCACCGTTCCCGGAGGCACCCGAGCCCGAACGGCCCGAGCGCTCCGGGGAGGAGGCAGAGGACGACCTCTGAAGCCGGGCCCCGCGACGGAGGCCGGACCGGGGACGAAGGGCGGGGACGGGGGACGACGACCATGAACAGGGTGAGGAAGCCGCCCCAGAGGACCTGTATCGGCTGCGGAGAGACCGGGGGCAAGCGCCAGCTGCTCCGCCTGGTGCGCACCCCCGACGGCGCCATCTGCTTCGATCCCACCGGCAAGCGTGCGGGACGGGGCGCCTACCTCCACGCCGAAGTGGAGTGCGTGGAGCGGGGGCTGACGCCGGCCCGGCTGGAGCGCGCGCTCCGCCTCCGACCCGCGCCGGAGACGGTGGAGGCGCTCCGCCGGGAGCTGGAGCCGCTCCTGGCCGGACCGGGGGCGACGCCTTGAGCGCGCTGCCACGGGCCTGGCGCGAGCTCCTGGGACTGGCCATGGCGGCCGGCCGGGTGGCGTGGGGGCGGCGCGCCGCGCGGGAGGCGCTGCAGGAGGGCCGGGCCGCCCTGATCGTGCTGGCCGAGGACGCGGGACCCGCGGCGCGGGAACAGGTCAGCCGGGAGGCGGCGCGTGCCGGCGTACCCTGCCTCGTGGCCGGCTGCCGCCTGGAGCTGGGCTCGGCCATCGGCCGGCCGCCCGTGGGCGTGCTGGCCGTCACCGACCGCCGGCTGGCCGAGACGTTGGAGGACCGATGGAAAGCGGCGAGCGACCCTCACCGGCCGGCTCGCCAGGAGGTGGAGGCTATTGCCGCACGCGATCCGAGTCTACGAGCTGGCGCGGGAGCTGCACATCCATTCGAAGGAGATCCTGGACTTCCTTCACAAGGAGATGAACATCGACATCAACAACCACATGAGCACCATCAACGACCGGGTGGCGGCCAGGATCCGGCGTGAGTTCGCCGACCGGGCGACCCAGGCCCAGCAGGCCGGCGGCCGGGCGGGCGGCGCCCGCGGCCGGGGCCAGGGCCAGGTGCAGGGCCAGGCCGCGCAGCGCGAAGCGGCCGCGCATCCCGAGGCGCCGGTCGCCCCGCCGGGCAGGTCGGCGGCCGAGCAGGGCGGCGGCCGTGGCGGCGCCGCGGGGGTGGCCGGAACCGCCCAGCCCCAGCCCGGCCGGGCGCCGGCGGCGGGCCAGCCGCGGCCTGCGGCCGCGGGCGGGAGACCGGGCGGCGGCCCGCGCCCCCAGGCGGGCGGAGCTCCCGCGCGGCCCGGGCAGGGTACCGCCTCGCCGGGCGGCGCGCGCACCCAGCCGGGCGGCGCGCGCCCACACGGGAACGGCGGTGCGCCGCGCGCCGGGGCGCCGGCGGGTGCGCGCCCGGCCTCGGCGGGCGCGCGGGGCGGTGCGCCGCGCCCGGGGGGCGCCCCGCGTGGGGCGGCTCCCGCGGGCGGAGGCGGCCACCCGGGTGGCGGCCGGCCTGGCGGGGGCGGCCGCTTCGGCGGCGGACGGCCGGCGCCGGCGGCGGGAGGCCGCCCTGCGGCCGGGCAACGCGGGCGCCCGGCACGACGCGGCCGGGGCGGTGGCGCGCGGCCGGAGGCGGGGCGGGACGCTTGGCGCGACGGACGTCTCGTCGACCTGGACGAGGAGCGGCGCGCGCCGCGCGGACCGAAGCAGCCGGTACGGAAGAAGCGGAGTGCCGCGGAGCGGCTGGCGCAGATCCAGGTGCCGGCGGAGATCGAGCTGGACGAGGGCGGCATCGGCGTCTCGCGCCTGGCGGAGAAGCTTCACCTGCCCACCGTGGAGGTGGTGAAGCGGCTGGTCTCCATGGGCGTGATGGCCTCGGCCGGACAGGAGATTCCCGCCGAGACGGCGGCACGGGTGGCGGAGGCCTTCGGCTCCCGCGCCACCATCCGCCGGCCGGAGCGGGTGCTGAGCGACGAGGAGCTTCTCCAGGAGCGCCTGAGCGAGGCGGCCGCCTCGGGCATGGAGCGGCCGCCGGTGGTGGTGGTGCTCGGCCACGTCGACCACGGGAAGACCAGCCTGCTGGACGCCATCCGCGAGACCCATGTGGCCGCCAGCGAGGCGGGCGGCATCACGCAGCACATCGGCGCCTCGACGGTGGAGCAGAACGGGCGGCGCATCGTCTTCCTCGACACGCCGGGGCACGAGGCCTTCACGGCCATGCGCGCCCGCGGCGCCCAGATCGGCGACGTGGCCGTCCTGGTGGTGGCGGCCGACGACGGCATCATGCCGCAGACCGTGGAGGCCATCCAGCACGCGCGGGCGGCGGGCCTGCCCATCGTGGTGGCGCTCAACAAGATCGACAAGCCCAACGCCAACCCGGACCGGGTGAAGCAGCAGCTCGCCGAGCAGGGGCTGGTGCCCGAGGAGTGGGGCGGCGAGACCGTGGTGGTCCCGGTCTCGGCGCTGAAGCGCCAGGGCATCGACGAGCTCCTGGAGATGATTCTGCTGGTGGCCGACATGCAGGAGCTGCGCGCCCATCGGGACGGACCGGCCATCGGCACCGTCATCGAGGCGCGCCTGGACCGGGGGCTGGGCCCCGTCGCCTCCGTCCTGGTCCAGGACGGGACGCTGCGCCAGGGCCAGCCCTTCGTCGCCGGCTCGGCCTACGGCCACGTCCGCTCCATGACGGACGACCGTGGCCGCAGCCTGGAGGAGGCCGGCCCGGGCACGCCGGTGGAGATCTCGGGCTTCGCCACCCTGCCCAAAGCCGGCGACGTCTTCCGCGTGGTGGAGGACGAGCGGACGGCGCGCGAGATCGCCCTCTCCCGCCAGGCGGAGGCGCACGAGGCGGAGATCGGGACGCGCCAGCCGGTGACGCTGGCCACCTTCTTCGCGCGGCAGGCCGAGGGCGGGCAGAAGCAGCTGCGCGTGGTGCTCAAGGCGGACGTGCAGGGGACGCTGGAGGCGCTGCGCGGCTCGCTGGGCGAGATCCGCAACGACGAGGCGAGCGTGGACGTGATCCACGCCGCGGTGGGCGGTGTCAACGAGTCGGACATCATGCTGGCCGCCGCCTCGGACGCCATCGTCATCGGGTTCAACGTCCGGCCCGACGCCAAGGCCACGGCCCTGGCCCAGGAGCAGCGGGTGGAGGTGAAGACCTACCGCGTCATCTACGAGCTCCTGGACGACGTGCGCAAGGCGGTCAGCGGTCTTCTCGCCCCGAAGACCGAGGAGCGCGTCATCGGCCGGGCCGAGGTGCGCCAGACCTTCCGCGTGCCCGACGTCGGCACGGTGGCCGGCTGCTACGTCCAGGAGGGCGTGGTGCGGCGGAACGCCGGCGTCCGCCTCATCCGCGAAGGCGTCGTGGTCTACCAGGGCCGGGTGGCCTCGCTGCGCCGTTTCAAGGAAGACGTGCGCGAGGTGGCCCAGGGCTACGAGTGCGGCGTCGGCCTGGAGCGGTTCGACGACATCAAGGTGGGCGACGTCCTCGAGTTCTTCGAGGTCGTCGAGGTGGCCCGCTGAGAGCTGGGGGCGTGCGAGGGTGGTCTCCAAGACACGCATGGGGCGGGTGGCGGGCGGCCTGGAGCGGGAGCTGAGCGCCATCCTGCGCGAGCTGAAGGATCCCAGGATCGGCTTCGTCTCCATCACCGGCGTCGAGGTCAGCCCCGACCTCCGCCACGCGCGCGTCTACGTCAGCGTGCTGGGCGGCCCCGAGGCGGAGGCCGCCACCCTGGAGGGGCTGCGCAGCTCGCAGGGCTACCTCCGCGGCGAGGTGACGCGGCGCCTTCGCCTGCGCCTGGCGCCGGAGCTGGAGTGGGTGCCGGACCACAGCATCGAGCGGGGCGTCCGCATCTCCAAGCTGATCCGCGACGTGCGCGAGGCGGAAGAGCGGGCCCACGAGGGGCGGGAGGCGGTGGCCCGCCTCCTCGGCGCCGCGCAGAGCCTGCTCCTGGCGGTTCACGTCCGGCCCGACGGCGACGCGGTGGGATCGGCGCTGGGGCTCGGCCTGGCCCTGGAGCGGGCGGGGAAGCGGGTGCGCTTCCTGGTGGACGGCGGCATCCCGCGCTACCTGGCCTGGCTGCCGGGCGCCGGGCGCTTCGAGCCGCCGGCGCCGCTGGAGGAGAGCCCGGACGCGGCGGTGCTGCTGGACTGCGGCGACCTGGAGCGGGTGGGCCAGGTGCGGCCGCTCCTGGAGCAGGCGCGCGAGGTGGTCAACATCGACCACCACCCCTCCAACACCCGCTACGGCAGCACCCGCTGGATCGAGCCGGGGGCGGCGGCCGTGGGCGAGCAGGTGCTGGACCTGCTGGACGAGCTGGGACTGGAGCCGGACGAGGCGGTGGCCACGGCGCTCTTCGCCTCCATCGCCAGCGACACGGGCGGTTTCCGCTACTCCAACACCACCGCCTCCACGCTGGAGCGGGCGGCGCGCCTGGTGCGGGCGGGGGCGCGGCCCGACGAGATCGCGCGACGGCTCTGGGAGGAGAGGACGCCCGGCTCGCTCCGCCTGCTGGGGCGGGTGCTGGAGGGCCTGGAGGTCCTGGCGGGCGGCCGCTTCGCGCGGGTGCGCGTGCCGGCGCGGCTGCTCGAGGAGGCGGGGGCGGCCGAGGAGGACGTGGAGGGGCTGGTCAACTACCCGCGCAGCCTCCAGGGCGTCGAGGCGGCCGCCCTCTTCCAGGAGGTCCGCCTGGAAGGGCGGCCGGCCGTCCGGGTCAGCCTCCGCTCCAACCGCTGGCTGGACGTCTCCGCGGTGGCCGTCCGCTTCGGCGGCGGCGGCCACGGGCGGGCGGCCGGCTGCACGGTGGAGGGGAGCCTGGACGAGGTGGTGGCAGAGGTGAGCCGCGCCGTGGAAGAGGCGCTGGCCGCCGGCCCCGAGGCGGGAGGCGGGGAGGCGTGAGGGTCGCGGGAGAAGAGGCGACCGGACCCGCGCGCCGCGCCGAGGGAGGGCTCCTGTCCGTCCTCAAGGCGCCCGGCCCTACCTCGCAGCAGCTGGTCAACCGCATACGAAGGCTCTTCGGCGAGCGGCGCGTCGGCCACGCCGGCACCCTCGACCCGGCGGCCGCCGGGCTGATGCTGGTGGGCGTGGGACGGGGGACGCGCCTCCTGGCCTACCTGCTGGGCGGGGAGAAGCGCTACCTCTTCTGGTGCCGCTTCGGCCTTCGCACCGAGACGGGCGACGCGGAGGGCAGGCGGCTGGAGAGGACTTCCGCCTCGCACTTGAGCGCGGGCGACGTGGAGGCCCTGCTGCCGCGCTTCCAGGGCCGCGTCCGGCTGCCGGTGCCGATCTACTCGGCCGCGCACGTCCAGGGCGAGCGGGCCTACCGGCTTGCCCGCCAGGGCCGGACGGTGCATATGCCGGAGCGCGAGGTGCACATCGAAAGCCTCGTCTTGCGCGGGTGGGAGGAGGGGGAGCAGCCGGCCGCGCTGCTCGACCTGCGCTGCTCGGCGGGCACCTACGTCCGTTCGCTCTGCGCGCGCCTGGGCGAGGAGGCGGGCACCGGCGCCGTCCTCGATTCGCTCCTGCGCGTCGAGGTGGGCGGCCACCGGCTGGAGTCGGCCTGGACGCTGGAGGAGCTGGAGGATCTCCGCCCGACGGAGCGCTGGGAGGCGCTCTTGCCGCCGGGGCGCGCGCTGCCGGAGCTGCCCCGGGTGACGGTCGACCGCATCGACGCCCGGCGTCTGCGCCACGGCCAGCCCATCCGCCTGCCACGGCTCGTGGTGCCCGGCGACCCGCCGCCGGAACGGCTGCAGGTGGAGACGCGCGACGCCTGGGTGGGCGTGGTGCGGCCGCGTCCGGAGGGCTCGGCCTGGCTGGTCTGCCGGCCGGAGATGATCTGGCGGGCGGAGGAGGGCTGGCGTGCGACGCTCTGACCGCCTGGAGGAGTTCGCCGCGCGCCGGGCGCGGGTGGCCATCGGCACCTTCGACGGCGTCCACCTGGGCCACCGGGAACTGATCCGGCGGGCCGTGGAACGGGCGCGGGAAGAGGGTGGCGAGGCCGTGGCGCTCACCTTCTGGCCGCACCCGGCGCAGGTCCTGGCGCCGGCCGGGGCGCCCAGGCTCCTCACCGGCCGGGAGGAGCGGGCGCGGCGCATCGCCTCGCTGGGCGTGGACGCGCTCTTCGAGATCCCCTTCTCGCCCGGGGTGGCTTCCTGGCCGGCCGAGCGCTTCGTGCGCGAGCTGCTGGCGGCCCGGCTGGACGTGCGCACGGTGGTCGTCGGCTACAACTTCACCTTCGGCCGCGGCGCCGAGGGGCGGCCCGAGACGCTGCGCCGGCTGGGGGGAGAGCTGGGCTTCGAGACGGTGGTGGTGGAGCCGGTCTGCGAGGGCGGGCGGCCCGTCTCCTCCTCGCGCATTCGCGCCCTGGTGGCCGCCGGCGAGGTGGCCGAGGCCGGCCGCCTCCTGGGCGCGCCCTTCCGCCTGGAGGGGCGCGTGGTGCCGGGCGACCGGCGCGGCCGGCAGCTGGGCTTCCCCACCGCCAACCTGGACGTGCCGGAGGAGCTGCTGCGGCCGGCCCGGGGCGTCTACGCGGCCTGGGCGGAGTGGCAGCCGGCGGAGGCGCCCGGCGGGGCGCGGGCGAGGGAGGGGAGGCCGGTGCGCCGGGCGCCGGCGGTGGTCAACGTCGGCATCCGGCCCACTTTCGACGGCCGTCGCGAGGTGGTGGAGGCGCACCTCCCGGGGATCGAGGAGGATCTCTACGGCGTCCGGCTCTCCCTGGACCTGGTGGAGCGGCTCCGGGAGGAGCGGCGCTTCGCCGGGGCGGAGGAGCTTCGCCGCCAGATCGCCGAGGACGTCCAAGCAGCCCGGCGACGGCTCGCGTGGTAGAATAACCGCGGTTTTCAGGCCCCGGCCCGGAATGGCGAGCGACCTCCCGGCGCATCCCTGGCCGCGGGCGACGATCGGCGCCCGCCGGGCGCCCCGCGAGGGAGGCTGGAGGCAGCATGTCCCTGGAACAGTCCGTCAAGAGGAGCATCATCGAGAGCTATGCCCGTCACCCCCAGGACACCGGCTCCACCGAGGTGCAGGTGGCCATCCTGACTCGGCGGATCAACGACCTGACCGAGCACCTGCGGGCCCACCCCAAGGATCACCACTCGCGGCGCGGACTCCTGAAGATGGTGGGCAAGCGCCGGCGGTTGCTCAACTACCTGGAGCGGGAGGACCCGAAGCGGTACGCGGAAGTGACCAGGAGCCTCGGGATCCGGACCCGTTAGGCGGCGGCGGGGGACCTCCCCCGCCCCGCGCGTGCAGAGAGGAGGTCACTGTTTGGAGAAGCGGGTCTTCAGCACCACCCTGGCCGGGCGGCCCCTCAGCGTGGAAATCGGCGAGGTGGCCCGGCAGGCCAACGGCGCCTGCCTGGTCCGGTACGGGGATACCGTGGTCCTGGTGACCGCGGTGATGTCCAAGGAGACGCGGGAGGGGATCGACTTCTTCCCCCTGCGCGTCGACTTCGAGGAGCGCCAGTACGCCGCCGGGCGCATCCCGGGCAGCTTCTTCCGGCGCGAGGGGCGGCCCAGCGAGCGGGCGGTCCTCTCGGCGCGGCTGATGGACCGGCCCATCCGGCCGCTCTTCCCCAAGGGGCTGACCAACGAGGTGCAGGTGGTCTGCACCGTCCTCTCCTTCGACGGGGACAACCAGCCGGACATCCTGGGTATCCTCGGCGAGAGCATCGCCCTCTCCATCTCCGACATCCCCTTCGACGGGCCCATCGCCGGCGTCACGGTGGGCATGGTGGACGGCAACTTCGTCCTCAACCCGACGCTGGAGCAGTACCAGCGCTCGCGCCTGGACCTGACCGTGGCCGGCACCCGCGAGGCGGTCATCATGGTCGAGGGGAACGCCGACGAGCTGCCCGAGGAAGACATCCTGGCGGCGATGGACTTCGCCCACCGGGCCATCCGCCAGCTGATCGAGTGGCAGGACGGCATCGTCGCCGAGCTGGGGCGGCCCAAGTTCGCCTTCACGCCGGTGGCGGTGCCCGAGGAGCTGGAGCAGGCCGTCCGCGCCGAGGCGACGGCGGTGCTGCGCGAGACGCTGCTCAACCCGGACAAGCTGGCGCGCGAGGAGGCGCTGGCCCAGGCCAAGGAGCAGCTGAAGAACGCCCTGCTGGAGCGCTTCCCGGAGCAGGAGAAGGCCGTGGCCACGGTGCTCGACGCCATCGAGCGCGAGCAGCTGCGGCGCATGATCCTGGACGAGAAGATCCGCCCCGACGGGCGCAGACCCGACGAGATCCGGCCGGTCAGCTGCCGCGTCGGCCTCCTGCCGCGCACGCACGGCTCGGCCCTCTTCACCCGCGGGCAGACGCAGGCGCTGACCGTGGCCGCGCTGGGTGCGCTGGAGGACCGCCAGTTCCTGGACTCCATCGGCGAGCCGGAGGAGTACAAGCGCTACCTGCACCACTACAACTTCCCGCCCTACTCCACCGGCGAGGTGCGGCCGCTGCGCGCGCCCGGCCGGCGCGAGATCGGCCACGGCCGCCTCGCGGAGATGGCGCTTCAGCGGATGATCCCGCCCGAGGAAGAGTTCCCCTACACCATCCGTCTGGTCTCCGAGATCCTGGAGTCCAACGGCTCCTCCTCCATGGCCTCGGTCTGCGGCAGCACGCTGGCGCTGATGGACGCCGGCGTCCCCATTCGCGAACCGGTGGCGGGCATCGCCATGGGCCTGATCAGCGAGGGCGACCAAGTGGAGGTCCTCTCGGACATCCAGGGCATCGAGGACCACCTGGGCGACATGGACTTCAAGGTGGCGGGCACGCGGAACGGCATCACCGCCATGCAGCTGGACGCCAAGATCGAGGGCGTGGACCGCGTGATCCTGGCGCGCGCGCTGGAGCAGGCCCGCCGGGGACGGCTCTTCATCCTGGGCAAGATGCTGGAGGCCATCGACAAGCCGCGCCCCGAGCTCTCGCCCTACGCGCCGCGCATCCTGACGCTGCAGATCAACCCCGACCGCATCCGCGACGTCATCGGTCCCGGCGGCCGGACCATCAACCGCATCGTCCAGGAGACCGGCGCCAAGATCGACGTGGAGGAGAGCGGCAAGATCTATGTGGCCACGCCGGACCTGGCGGCGGCGGAGCGGGCGGTGGCCATGATCCGCGAGCTGACGCACGAGGTGGAACCGGGCGAGGTCTACCTGGGCAAGGTGGTCCGCCTGACCAACTTCGGCGCCTTCGTGGAGCTTTTCCCGGGCAAGGACGGCCTCGTCCACATCTCGCAGCTGGGTGCGGGCCCCGAGCGGACGGCCCGGGTGGAGGACGTGGTCTCGCTGGGCGACCGGATCCTGGTCAAGGTGACCGAGATCGACGAGCTGGGCAGGGTCAACCTCTCCCGTCGCGACGCGCTGCGCCAGTTCCCCGAGCGCGCCGCCGAAGAGGAGGTGCATCCGAAGGTCGCCCCCGCCGACCACCGGGCTTCGGGCAAGCCGGCGCCCGGTCGGGGCGGCGAGGCGCGGGACGGGCAGGCGGCGCAGCCGGAGGGCGAGCGCCCGCCGCGCCACCGCTCGCGTCACGGGCACCGACGCTGAGAGAGGGACGGAGAGTAACCGCTGGAGGCCCGCTCCGTCGCACGGCCGGGCGGGTACCACGAGGAGAGCTTCCTACCGGATCACGCTGGCGGAGCACGGGGGAAGCTTTTTTCATGCCTGTCCCGCGCCACCCGCCGCCTGCTGCCGTCATAGCCGGGGACAGCCTGGGCATAGCGGTGGAGCGGAGGCGAAGGGGCGCTGGCCGGCTGGAGGGGGCTGGCAGGAGGCGGAGGAAGCGCGCGGGAACGACGCCGGGCCTGGTTCCTCGTTCTGGCGCTGCTCCTGGTGCTGGCCGCCGGCGGGGCGGTGCCGCGGGTGGAGCGCCTGCTCTTCGGCGTCCGCCCCGGTGTCACGCTGGATGGGAAGCCCATGGGCGGGCTCCTGCCGGGCGAGGTGCGCGCGCGCGTCCAGGCCATGGCCCGCGCGGCCTACCGGCCGCCGCGCAACGCGCGCGTGGAGCCGGGTAGCGGGCGGATCCTGCCCGAGCAGGCGGGCGAGCAGGTGGACGTCGCCGCCACCGTGCGCGCCGTCCTGGACGCGCGGGCCGGGGCGCGGCTCCGCTCGGTCCGCCTGCCCGTCGAGCCGCGCATCACCGCCCGCCTCCTCCGCTCCATGACGCGCCAGCTGGGGAGCTACCGGACCTGGCTCGAAGGCAGCTGGGAGCGGGTGCACAACATCGAGGTGGGCGCGGCCGCCCTGGACAACTCGCTGGTCCTGCCGGGCGAGGTCTTCTCCTTCTGGAGGGCGCTGGGTGAGCCGACGCGGGCCCGCGGCTACCTGGAGGCGCCGGTCATCTCGGGCGAGGCCTTCGTGCCCGGCGTCGGCGGCGGGCTCTGCCAGGTCTCCTCGACGCTCTACAACGCCGTGCTGGACGCCGGCCTCGAGGTGGTGGAGCGGCACGGTCACAGCCTGGCCGTCGACTACGTCCCGCCGGGCCGCGACGCCACCGTGGCCTGGGATATGCTGGACTTCCGCTTCCGCAACGACAGCGACGGGCCGGTCCTCGTCCGGGCGCGGATCGAGGGCTGGCAGTTGCACGTATGGATCCTGGCGCCGGCGCAGGCGCCGCACGCCGGTGCGGCGAACTAGGCGCCGTCCGGGGGTGGGAAGCGTTGGCGGAGGCGGAGCGGGTTCACGACCGCCTGGCGGACATCTTTCTGCGCCAGGCGGAGCTGGACGAGGAGATCGCCCGGCTGCGCGGCCTCGACTTCCCCGCCGAGGTCTGGGCGGAGAAGCTGAGCCTGGCGCTGACCGCCGAGCTGTTCGAGGTGCTGGAGGCGCTCAACTTCAAGTGGTGGAAGAACCCGGAACCCGTCCAGGCGGAGGCGGTGCGGGAGGAGCTGGCCGACGTCCTCCACTTCTTCGTCAGCCTCTGCCTCCATCTGGGCGTCGGCCCGGAGGAGCTCTATGAGGCCTACGTGCGCAAGCAGCGCGAGAACCTGGCACGGCAGCGCGGCCGTTCCAGCCGGCCGGGTTACGCCGTACGCGAGCGGGACGGAGGTGGGGCGGATGCTCTGGAGTGACCTCGAAGGCAAGGAGATCGTCAACCTGCGCGACGGCGAGAAGCTGGGCCGCATGTCGGACGCGGACCTGATCATCGACCCGGCCACGGGGGAGATCCACGCGCTGGCGGTGGAGGGCGGCTGGCGCCTCCTCGGCGGCCGCAGCGTCTGGGAGATCCCCTGGTCGAGCGTCCGTCGTATCGGTAGCGAGGTGGTCATCGTCGACGTCGACCCCGCCACGGTCCGGCTCTGACGGGCGCGGCCGGGCCCTGGCAGGATCGGGCATCGCGCCTCTCCCTCCGCGCGGCGGGCCGCCGGGAATACTAGCGGCGGCAGTCAGGTTGGCCTGGGAGGGTTGTGCGATGGCAAGGACGGTAGCCGGGCTCTTCGACAGCCGGGACGCCGCCGAACGGGCGGTCCGGGCGCTGGAGCAGGCCGGCTTCAACGACCGCCAGGTCTCGCTGGCGGGCAAGGACGAGCGGGCGCGCGGCGGAGCCGGTGACCGCGCCGGGGCCGGGGGCGGCTGGGGCGACCAGAACCTCGCCAACGGCACCGGATGGGGCGCCGGCATCGGGGCGGGCGTGGGTCTGGCCGCCTCGCTGGGCGCCCTCGCCATCCCGGGGATCGGACCGCTGGTGGCCATGGGGCCGCTGGCCGCCACCCTGGGTGGTGCCGCCGCCGGCGGCCTGGCCGGCGGGCTGGTGGACATGGGCATCCCCGAGAACGAGAGCCGCAGGTACGAGCAGGACGTGCGCCAGGGCCGCTTCCTGGCTGTGGTGCAGGACAGCCGCAGGGCGGACGAGGCGGCGCAAATCCTGCGCCAGCAAGGGGCGCGGGACGTGCGCAGCTACTAGGCGGCCGGCTCCTTGCGGACGGGAGGCGAGGGCGGGGGTGCGCCTGACGTGCGCCCCCGCCCTCTGCTAGCATGGTCCGTTGAACGGGGGTGGCGAGGCCATGAGCAGCTCGGTACGCGTGGTGGTGGCGGGGGCCTCGGGCAGGACCGGCAGCGCGGTGACCAGGGGCCTTCTCTCCGCCGAGGGCGTCGAGGTGGTGGGGGCCGTCGGCCAGCGCCACGCGGGCGAGCCGCTCAGCGCCTTCACCGGAGTCGCGACGCCGCTCCAAGTGGAGGCCGACCTGCGCGCCTGCCTGGAGCGCGAGCGCCCGGATGTGCTGGTCGACTTCACGCTTCCCGCGGTGGCGGGGGGCCATGCACTCCTCGCGCTGGAACTGGGCGTGCGGCCCATCGTGGGGACGACCGGCCTGGCCGACGAGGAGCTGGAGGCGATCCGCCAGCGCGCGCACGAGCTCCGCCTGGGGGCCGCGGTCATCCCCAACTTCTCCTTCGGCATCCTTCTCCTCGGCCGCTTCGCGCGCGAGGCGGTCCGCTTCTTCCCCAAGGTGGAGGTCGTGGAGCTCCACCACGACACCAAGCTG
Source organism: Bacillota bacterium (assembly GCA_023511835.1). Classification (NCBI taxonomy): domain Bacteria; kingdom Bacillati; phylum Bacillota; species Bacillota bacterium. The sequence continues at coordinate 56,054 of JAIMAT010000003.1, forward strand.
GACGTTCCCTCCGGGACGGCGCTCCACCTCTCCGAGGCGCTGGCGGCGGCGGGGGCCCGGTCGCCCGTACCCATCCACAGCGTCCGCCTTCCCGGCTTCGTCGCGCGGCATACGCTCATCTTCGGCGGGACGGGGGAGACGCTCACCCTGACGCACGACAGCTCCAGCCGGGACTCCTTCGCCCCGGGCGTCCTCCTGGCCGTACGGCGCATCCTCCACGTGGACCACGCCGTCTTCGACCTGGCCGAGCTGGCGGGCTGAAGGGCCGGCCGCGCGCGCCGAGCCGGCTGCGTCGGCCGCCGGACAAGGTGCCGGCACCTTTCCCATCACGGCCTCCGCGGCCGCCGCATAGGCTGCTGGCGCGCGAAGAGCGCTCCGGGAGGCGGTGGCGGGTGGCGCGCGAGCGGGTGGCCTTCCTGGGCGGCGGCCGGCGCGAGGCGGCCGCCGCGGCGAGGCTGCGGGCGGCGGGGCTGGAGACGGTGGAGATCCGGCGGGCGGCCGGCTGGGACGAGAGCGCGGCCGCCCGGGCCCTGGCGCGGGCGGAGGCGCTGGTCCTGCCCGTGGCCAGCGTCGGTGCGAGGCTGGAGGCGGACGAAGACGGGAAACCCGCCTGGAGCCTCGACGGCCTGCTGGAGCACCTGCCGGGCGGGGCGCCGCTCCTCTTCGGACGTCGGCCGGAGGGGGCGGCGCGCCCGCTTTTCGAGCGACTGGCCCGCGACCACCCCCTGCACCCCCTCCTGGAGCGCGACGACTTCGCCTGGCTCAACGCCGTCCCCACCGCCGAGGGCGCCGTGGTGGCGGCTGCGGAGCAGCTGGAACGGACCATCCGCGGGTCGCGCGCCCTGGTCCTCGGCTACGGCCGCACGGGAAGCACCCTGGCCCGGCTGCTGGCGGCCATGGGCGCGCGCACGCTGGTGCTGGCGCGCTCGCCCGCGGCGCGGGCGCAGGCGCGCGCCGCAGGCCACGAGGCCGCGCCCGTGGGCGCGCTCTCGCCGGCGCTGGCGGGCGAGGCCGATCTTCTCTTCAACACCGTGCCCGCTCCGCTCCTGACACCCGACCTCTTCGCCGTCCGCCCGGAGCTGCCCGTCCTCGACCTGGCCTCGGCGCCGGGCGGCCTCCATCCGGCCCTTCGCGGGCGGCCGCCGCGGGGCTACCGGCTGCTGCCGGCGCTGCCCGAACGGTACGCGCCGGCCAGCGCCGGCGAGGCGCTGGCCCAGGTCCTCCTGGAGATCTTGCGGGGGGACGGAGAAAGGGGGTAAGGTGCATGCGATTCCGGGGCTTGACCGTGGGCTGGGCCCTGACGGGCTCGCACCACACGGTCCCCCAGGTCTTTCCGGTGATGGAGCGGCTCCGGGCGGAGGGGGCCGAGATCATTCCCATCCTCTCCCAGACGCTGGCCACCACGAGCACCCGACACGGCGACCCGGAGACGTGGTACCGGCGCATCGTGGAGGCCACGGGCCACCCGCCGCTCACCACCATCCCGGAGGTGGAGCCCTTCGGCCCCAACCGGACGCTGGACGTGCTGGCCGTCGTCCCCTGCACGGGCAACACCCTGGCCAAGCTGGCCAACGCCGTCAACGACACGGCGGTGACCATGGCGGTCAAGGCGCAGCTGCGCAACGGGCGGCCGGTGGTGCTGGGCATCACGACCAACGACGCGCTGGGGCTGAACGCGGTCAACCTGGGCAGGCTGCTCAACGCCAGGAACGTCTACTTCGTGCCCTTCGGCCAGGACGATCCGTTCGCCAAGCCGAACTCGCTGGTGGCGCACCTCGACCTCCTCCCCGAGACGCTGGAGGAGGCGCTGGCGGGGCGGCAGCTCCAGCCGATCCTGCGCGCCTGGCCGGCGGGCGAACGGTGAGAAGACGGGAGGTCGGCGAGTTGGAGGGAGTCCGGGTCGGGATCGTCGGCGCCACCGGCGTGGTCGGGCGGACGCTGCTGGAGGTGCTGGAAGAGCGGCGCTTTCCGGTACGCGAACTCAGGCCCATGGCGACGGAGCGGTCCGCGGGGAGGCGGGTCCGCTTCCTGGGGGAGGAGCTGGAGGTCCTGGAGGCCGCCCCCGAGCGCTTCGAAGGCCTGGACCTCGTCTTCATCGCCGCGGGCGACACCGCCAGCCGCGAGCTGGCGCCCGAGGCGGTGCGGCGCGGCGCGGTGGTCGTCGACAAGAGCAACGCCTTCCGCATGGACGAGGAGGTGCCGCTCGTCGTTCCCGAGGTCAACCCGGGTGCGCTGGAGCATCACCGCGGCATCGTGGCCAGCCCCAACTGCTCCACGATCCAGCTGGTGGTGGCGCTGGCGCCGCTCATCCGCGAGGCGGGGGTGGAGCGGGTCTGGGTCTCCACCTATCAAGCAGTCTCCGGCACCGGCCAGCCGGCGGTGGAGGAGCTGGAACGCGAGGTGCGCGGCTGGCAGGCCGGCTCTCCGCCCGAGCGCTCGCCCTCCAGCCCCTATCCGCATCCCATCGCCTTCAACCTCCTGCCCCACTGCGACCGCCCCGAGAGCGACGGCTTCACCCGCGAGGAGATGAAGCTCCTCCGCGAGAGCCGGAAGATCCTGGGATTGCCCGGGCTGCGTCTGAGCGCCACGGCGGTCCGCGTTCCCGTCTTCGTCGGCCACGGCGAGTCGGTGGTCTTCGAGCCCTCGCGGCCGCTCGAGCCGGAACGGGCGCGCGCCCTCCTGGCCGCGGCGCCGGGCGTCCGCCTGGCGGACGCGCTGGAGGAGGGCGAGTACCCCACGCCGCTCCAGGCGGCCGGGGGGGACGAGGTCTGGGTGGGACGGGTGCGGCGCGACCTGGCCCTGGAGGGGGCGCTGGACCTCTGGATCGTGGCGGACAACCTGCGCAAAGGCGCCGCCACCAACGCCGTCCAGATCGCCGAGCTCCTCCTCGAGAGCGGCCGGCTCTGAGCCGGCGGGAGGCGTGCCCGTTGCGCATCCTCGTCCAGAAGTTCGGCGGCACGTCGGTCTCCGACGGCGAGCGGCGGGCGCACGTGGTCCGCCGGATCCGCGCCGCGCTGGCGGCGGGCTTCCAGCCCGTGATCGTCGTCTCGGCCATGGGCCGGCGCGGCGATCCCTACGCCACCGACACGCTCCTCGACCAGGTGCGCTCCGTCGAGCCCGAACCCGACGCCCGCGAGGAGGATCTGATGATCTCCTGCGGCGAGGTGATCTCCGCCGTCCTCCTCTCGGCCACGCTGCGCCGGGAGGGGGTGGGCCGGCCGCTGACGCTGACGGGCGGGCAGAGCGGCATCCTGACCGACGACCACTTCGGCGACGCACGCATCCTCCGCGTCGACCCGGCGCCGCTCCACCGGCGGCTGGAGCAGGGCCTGCTGCCGGTGGTGACGGGTTTCCAGGGCGTCACGGAGAGCGGCGAGGTGACCACGCTCGGGCGCGGCGGCAGCGATACCACCGCCGCCGCGTTGGGCGTGGCGCTCCGCGCCGAGGAGGTGGAGATCTACTCGGACGTGGAGGGGGTGATGACCGCCGACCCCCGCATCGTGCCCGACGCGCGCACGCTCCGCGTCCTCACCTACGAGGAAGTCCTGCAGATGGCGGACCTGGGCAGCCGCATCGTCCACCCGCGCGCCGTCGAGCTGGCCATGCAGGGGAACGTGCCGCTGCGCATCCGCAGCACCTTCTCCGACCATCCGGGCACGCGCATCACCCACGCCTTCGAGAGCGCCGGCGCCTGGCCGGACCTCTACGGCGGCCGCATCATCACCGGCGTCGCGCACATGCCGGACATGTGCCTGGTCCGCGTCGAGGGCCTGCCGGCCGGGCCGGAGAGGGCGGGCGGCGGGCGGGGCGACGACTCGGGCGCCGTCAACCGCCGCATCTTCCGCCCCCTGGCCGAGGCGGGCGTCAGCGTCGACCTGATCAACGTCTCGCCCGAGCGCCGCTCCTTTATCGTGCGGGAGGCGGAGGCGGAGAAGACGCGAAAGATTCTCGAGTCGGAGGGCTTCCAGGTCGAGCTCCTGCACGACTGCGCCAAGGTCTCCGTGGTGGGGGCCGGCATGCGCGGCCTGCCGGGCGTCATGGCGCGCGTGGTGGAGGCGCTGGCCGAGCGCGGGATCGAGATCCTGCAGACGGCCGACTCGCACGTCACCATCTCCTGCCTGGTCCGCGGCGACCAGATGGAGGAGGCGGTGCGGGCGCTCCACCGGGCGTTCGACCTGGGAGGAGAGCGGAACGCCTGAGGGCCCCGAGCGCCCGAGGGCGGAGGCCCGGAGGGAGGGGTGGAGGATGGCCGAGCCGAGGCTTCCGGGAAGGGTGACCGTCGCCCTGGTCAGCCCGTTCGACGAGAGGGGCGAGCTCTGGCCGGAGCGGGCTGCCGAGCTGGCGCGGAAGCTCCTGGCCGAGGGCGCCGACGGCTTCCTGGTCGGGGGCAGCACCGCCGAATCGCCCACGCTCTCCGACGAGGAGCTGGAGCGGCTGGTGGCGGCCGTCCGCGAGGCGGTGGGCGGGCGCGCCCCCGTCTACGTGGGCAGCGGCAACTACGACACGCGCGCCAGCGTCCGGCGCAGCCGCCTGGCGGAGCGCTGGGGGGCGGACGGGCTGATGCTGGTGACGCCCTACTACAACAAGCCGCCCCAGGAAGGGCTCTACCGCCACTTCCGCACCGTCGCCGAGAGCGTCTCGCTCCCCGTCATGCTCTACAACGTCCCCGGGCGCACCTCGGTCAACCTGGCCCCGGAGACGGTGGCCCGGCTGGTCGCGGACGTGCCCAACATCGTGGCGCTGAAGCAGGCCTCGGCCAGCTTCGACGAGACGTCGGAGATCGTGGCGCGGACGGAGGGGCGGCTGGCCGTGTACAGCGGCGACGACTCGCTCACCCTGCCCATGCTGGCGGTGGGGGCGAAGGGCGTGGTCAGCGTCTCGGGCCACCTGGTGGCCGGGCGCCTGGCGGCCATGATCGAGGCCTTCCAGAGGGGCGAGAACGGGGAGGCGCGCCGCATCCACCTGCAGCTCCTGCCGCTTCACCGGGCGCTCTTCGTCACCACCAACCCCATCCCCCTCAAGTGGGCGCTGGGTCGGGTGGGCTTCCCGGTGGGCGAGTGCCGGCCCCCGCTTTCGCCGCTGCCGGAGACGGCGCAGCGCGTGGTCGAGGCGGCGCTGCGCGAGACGGGTCTGGTCGCCTGAGCGGCACCGGGGGTGGGAGCCCCGCTTCCTTGTGGGGGTGGAGGCGGGGCACTATAATACCCCGCGACGACTTGGGCGGACGGAAGAATACGAAAGCCAGTGAGGTGGGGTCGGAATAGCCAAAAGCCGACGGCCTCGCCGCGGTCGTTCGCGTGCCGGGAACGGCCGGGGCGAGCCCCTCAAGATCATCCCGCTGGGCGGTCTGGGCGAGATCGGGAAGAACATGACCCTCTTCGAGTACGGCGACGACATCGTCATCGACGACGCCGGACTCGCCTTCCCCGAGGACGAGATGCTGGGGATCGACCTGGTCATCCCCGACTTTACCTACCTCAAGGAACATCGCGAGAAGGTGCGCGGGCTGGTCATCACCCACGGGCACGAGGACCACGTGGGCGCCGTGCCTTACCTGCTCCGCGAGATCCCGGTCCCGGTCTTCGCCTCCCGCCTGGCGCTGGGCCTCATCGAGGAGAAGCTGGCGGAGCACCACCTGCAGCTGCCCGAGGGATCCCGGGTCTATGCCCCGGGCGACCGCATCTCCCTGGGGCAGAACTTCGTGGTCGAGCCTTTCCGCGTCAACCACTCCATTCCCGACGCCTACGGGCTCGCCATCCGCACCCCGGTCGGCATTGTGGTCCACACCGGCGACTTCAAGATCGACATGACGCCGGTGGACGGGCGCGTGGCAGACCTGCAGCGCCTCGCCGAGCTGGGGCGCGAGCAGGTGCTGGTGCTCATGTCGGACAGCACCAACGCCGAGCGGGCCGGCTACACGCCGTCCGAGAAGACGGTGGGCCAGGTGCTCGACCGGGTGATGGGCACCGCCCCCGGCCGCGTGCTGGTCGCCACCTTCGCCTCGAACGTCCACCGCATCCAGCAGGTGATCGACGCCGCCGTCCACCACCACCGGCACGTGGCGGTGGTCGGGCGGAGCATGGAGAACACGGTCCAGGTGGCGCTGGAGCTGGGCTACCTCAACGTCAAGCCGGGCGCCCTGATCAGCATCGAGGAGATCAAGCGCTACAAGGGGCACCAGCTGGCCATCCTGACCACGGGCAGCCAGGGGGAGCCGCTCTCCGCCCTGACGCGCATGGCCACGGGCAGCCACCGCTGGGTCGAGATCGTCCCCGGGGACACGGTCGTCATCTCCGCCTCGCCCATCCCCGGGAACGAGACCATGATCTACCGGACGGTGGACAACCTCTACCACCTGGGCGCCGACGTCATCTACGGGCTGGAGAACGGCGTCCACGTCTCCGGCCACGCCAGCCAGGAGGAGCTGAAGCTGATGCTCAACCTGGTGCGGCCGCGCTACTTCATCCCCGTCCACGGCGAGTGGCGCCACCTGATCCGGCACGGCCGGCTGGCGGAGAGCGTGGGCATCCCGCCCGAGAACGTCCTCATCGGCGAGAACGGCTCGGTCTTCGAGATCCGGCCCGAGGGCGCGCGCATCAACGGCAAGGTGGCCGCGGGCGACGTCCTCATCGACGGCCTCGGCGTCGGCGACGTGGGTGCCATCGTCCTCCGCGACAGGAAGCAGCTCTCCCAGGACGGCGTCCTCATCGTCGTGGTCACCATGGACCGCCAGAACCATCAGGTGGTGGGCGGACCGGACGTGGTCTCGCGCGGCTTCGTCTACGTGCGCGAGTCGGAGCCGCTGATGGAGGAGCTGAAACAGAAGGTCAGCCAGGCGCTGGCGACCTGCCAGGCGCAGGGCGTGACGGACTGGAACGGGATCAAGGCGGCCGTCCGCGACGAGGCGGGGCGCTTCCTCTTCGACCGGACCCGCCGGCGGCCCATGATCCTGCCCATCATCGTGGAGGTGTGAGCGTCAGGAGCGCCATCATCCTCTCCGCCTTCGAGCGCTACCGCCCGCTGGTGGACGACTGGGAGGCCTTCGCCGCCGCCCTGGCGCGACCCCAGCCGCCGGCGCTTCGTGCCAACCGGCTGCGGGTCGAGCCGGAGGCGCTCGGCCGGCGGCTGGAGGGCCGCGGCTTCCGCCTGGCGCCCTACGCCTGGGCGCCGGAGGTGATGCGGGTGGAGGGCGGGCCCTGCCCGCCCGGGACCACGCTGGAGCACTGGCTGGGCCTCTTCTACCTCCAGGAGGCGGCCGCCGCCGTGCCGGTGGTCGCCCTCGACCCCCGGCCGGGCGAGCGCGTCCTGGACCTGAGCGCGGCGCCCGGAGGCAAGAGCACGCAGATCGCCGAGCGGGTGGGACCCTCGGGCATGGTGGTGGCCAACGAGGCCGACCCCTCCCGCGCCGGCTGGCTCCTGGCCAACCTGGGCCGCATGGGCGCCACCTCGGTGGTGGTGACGGTGGGCGACGGGCGCCGCTTCCCGCCCGGTCTCGCCTTCGACCGGGCGCTGGTGGATGCCCCCTGCTCGGGGGAGGGGAACGCCCGTCGCGACCCGCGGCCGCGGCAGAGGCCGTCCGCCGGCCGGCTCCGCCACCTGGTGGCGGTGCAGGAGGCGCTCCTCCGCTCCGCCCTGGCCCGGGTCCGGCCCGGCGGGGTGGTGGTCTACTCCACCTGCACCTTCGCTCCCGAGGAGGACGAGGCGGTGGTGGACGCGGTCCTGCGGGCCGCGGGCGGCAGCGTGGAGGTGGAGGAGCTGCCGGAGGGGCTGCCGGGGGTAGCGGGTACCGGCGCCTGGGAGGGCGCCCGCTTCCTGCCCGACGTGCGCCGCGCGCGGCGCATCTACCCGCACCACCTCGACTCCGGCGGCATGTTCGTGGCCCGGCTGCGGCTCGTGGCGCCGGTCCCCTGGGCCGGGGAGGAGGGGTCCGCGGGCGGGGAGGAGCCCGACGAGGCGGGCGGGGAGGAGCCTGACCAGGCGGCGGCCCGCGAGGTGGCCGGCTGGCTGGAGGAGTGGTTCGGCATCCCGCCGGACGCCTTCCGCGGGCTCCACGTCTACCGGAGCGGCGAGCGGACCTGGCTCTCCAGCCTGCCCCGTCTCCCCCGCTGGCGGGAGCGGTGGGCGGCGGGGCTGCCCTTGGCCCACTGGACGGGGCGCCACTGGTGGCCCTCGGGCTACGCGCTCCACCGCCTGGGAGCGCTGGCCCGGCGGCAGGCGGTCGACCTGGAGGCGGCGGAACTGCGCGCCCTCCTGGAGGGTCGCGCCATCCCGCCGCCGGCGCGGGAGGCGGGCGAGCCGCTCCGCCGCGGCCTCGTCCTCCTCCGCTACGCGGGCGCCGGCCTGGGGCTGGCGCGTTTCGACGGCGGACTCCTGCACGCCGCCCTGGCGCGCGAGCGGGCGCGCCAGCTGCTGGCCGTCCTGGACCAGCCGGGCGGCCTGCCGGACAGGCTGCCGGAGCCGCCCGGCCGGACCGGCTAGGCCGGGGGCCGCGGGCGGTCCGGTCCCAGGGAGAGGATGTAGCTCGACTCGTCCAGCTCCCCGTGCCCCTCGCGCCAGGCGCCGTAGGGCGCCTCGGCGGCCGAGGCCAGCGGCACGGGCTGCTCCAGCTCGCGGGCCAGCTCCAGCGCCAGCTCCAGGTCCTTGAAGCGGTTGGCCACGGAGAAGCCGGGCCGGAAGCCCTCTCGCCCGAAGCGCTCCAGCATCTTGTCCAGCTCGTAGCTGGCGGCCGAGCCGTTCTGCATCACCTCGGCCAGCGCCTCCAGGCCCAGGCCGGCGCGCAGCCCCAGCTGGATCCCCTCCGCCGAGGCCATGAGCGTCAGGCAGGAGACGAGGTTGGAGACGGCCTTCAGTGCCTGCCCCTGGCCGGTCTCGCCCACGCGGAGGATGCGCCGCCCGGTCCTGCGCAGAAGGGGCAGGGCGCGCCGGTAGGCTTCCTCCGGACCGCCCACCATGATGGTCAGCCGCGCCTCGCGGGCGCCCACGTCGCCGCCCGTCACCGGCGCGTCGCACCAGGCGGCGCCGCGGCGCGCCGCCTCCGCCGCCAGCTCCAGCGTCAGGCGGCGGGAGACGGTGGAGTGGTCAACCACCAGACTCCCCGGGCCGAGTCCGGCCAGGAAGCCCTCCCCACCCGTGGCGACGGCGCGCAGCGCGGCGTCGTCGCTGACCATGGTGAAGACGAACTCCGCGCCCTCGGCCGCCGCGCGGGGGGTGGCCGCCACGCGCGCCCCCGCCGCCGCCAGCGGCTCGGCGCGGCCGGGCGTCCGGTTGTAGACCGTCAGCTCCACCTCCGGCGGTTCCGGGCCGCGCAGCAGGTTGAGCGCCATGGCCTGGCCCATGATGCCCAGGCCGATAAAGGCCGCGCGCACGCTCACGCCCTCTCCACCCCCGTCTCCCCCCCGGCCGGCAGGCCGAGCGGCAGGCCCAGCTGCCAGCCCAGGAAGCTCCAGATGTCGGCCTCCTCCTCGATCACCTTCTGCACCGGCTTGCCCGCGCCGTGGCCCGCCTCCGCCTCCAGGCGGAGGAGGACGGGCCGCTCCGGCGCGGTCGGCGCCGCCGCCCCCGCCTGGCCGGTCACCTCCTGCAGGCGGGCCGCCATCTTGCGCGCGTGGAGCGGGTCGACGCGCGTGTCCGACTCGGCCGCGTAGAGAAGGACGGCCGGATAGCGCCGCCCCTCGCGCACGCGGTGGTAGGGCGAGTAGCCCCAGAGCCAGCGGAACGCCTCGGGGTCGTCGGCGGAGCCGTACTCGGGGATCCAGAGGGCGGCGATGCGGAAGCGGTGGTAGCGGAGCATGTCCAGCAGGGGCACGCCCGAGACCACCGCCCTCCAGAGGTCGGGCCGGCGCGTCAGCGCCGCCCCGGTGAGAAGACCGCCGTTGGAGCGCCCGAAGGCGCCCAGCCGCTCGGGGCTGGTGTACCGCGCCCGGATGAGGAACTCGGCCGCGGCCACGAAGTCGTCGAAGACGTTGGTCTTGTTCCCCAGCATGCCGGCTTGGTGCCAGCCCTCGCCGTACTCGCCGCCGCCGCGCAGGCAGGCCATCGCCCAGAGGCCCCCGGCCTCGAGCCAGGGGATCACCTGGGGGCGGTACTGGGGCGTCATGCTGACGCCGAAGCCGCCGTAGCCGGTGAGGACGGCCGGCCGCCGGCCGTCGCGGGGCAGGTCGCGGCGGTGGACCAGAAAGACCGGGATGCGGGTGCCGTCGCGCGATGTGCAGAAGGCCTGGCGGGCGACGAAGGCTTCCTCGTCGAAGGGCGCCTCCGGGCCGATCCAGCGCTCCAGCGCCTCCCCCTCCGGCCCGAGGCGCCAGACGGCGGGAGGGCGCAGGAAGGATTCCACCAGCGCCACCAGCTCCGGACCGCCCTCCGGCGCCGACGGGTCGGCCTCGCCTTCCAGGGCGGCGACGGAGGCGAGCGGCGGCAGCCCAAGCTCGTGCCGCGGGCCGCCTCCGGCGGGGAGCAGCCAGAGGCGTGAGACCGCATCCTCCAGCACGAGCACGGCGACGCCCCGCCGCACGGGGGCGAAGCCGGCCAGCGTGCCCGCTCCGGGCTCCGGCAGCAGCTCGGTCCACTCCTCCACCGGCCTCCCGGCCAGCGCCTCGGCGGCGGCCACGCGCAGCAGGCGGTAGCGGGGCGCACCCAGGTTGGTCAGCACCAGCAACTGCTCCTCCGCGGCGCCGCCCCAGCCGGCCGGTGTGAAGCGGGCCTGGAAGAGCGCCTCCTGCCCGCGCACCAGCGGCACGAAACGGGGGGCGTCCGGCCTCGCTTCCGTCCCTTCGGCGGCGCGCTCGGCCATCCAGAGCTCGTTCCGGCTCCAGCCCAACTGGACGACGGCGAGGAGGAAGCGGCCCGAGGGCGAGAGCGCCACCTCCAGCATGGCCTCGCGCGGCAGGTCCGCGCCGAAGACCGGCTCGTCCTCCTCCGCCGGCCGGCCGAGCCGGTGGTGGTAGAGGCGCGGGTGGTAGTACGCCTCCTCGGCTCCCACCTCGGCCGGGTCGGGGTGGCGCGTGTAGTAGAATCCGCCGCCGTCAGGCTCCCAGGCGAGGCTGGCGTGGGGCGTCCGCGGGATGGCTTCCTCGAGCCGCCGGCCGCTCTCCACCTCCACCACGTGCAGCGTGCTCCACTCGTCCCCGCCCGCCGAGAGGCCGAAGGCGACCAGGCGCCCGTCGGGCGAGGGGTACCACCAGTCGATGGCCACCAGTCCCCGCTCGTCCTCGCGGGAGGGATCGACCAGGAGCCGCTCCTCCGCCTCCGTCCCGCCGGCCGCCGGACGGACCACCAGCGCAGGCTGGGGCGCCCCCGGCCTCCGCCGCAAAAAGAAGAGCCGTCCGCCGGCCAGCCTGGGCCCACCCACGGCGCCGGCGGCGTACAGCTCCTCCAGCCTCCGGCGCAGGGCGGGACGCCAGGGGAGGGCGTCCAGCACCGCCCGCGTCCGTCGCGTCTGCGCCTCGTCCCACGCCCGGACGCGGGGGTCGTCGCCCGCCTCCAGCCAGCGGTAGGGATCGGGTACGCGCACGCCGTGCAGGAGATCGATGATCTCTTCCCTGGGAGTCTCCGGCGCCGGGGGCACCGGGACGGGGGGATGCCCGGGGAGCTCTTCTGCCAACCGATCCGCCTCCGTCTCCGGAGTCTACCGCGCGGGACCGGGCGCGCACAGGAGGGCCGCCTTCCGCCGGGCGCACCGGTCGCAGACCCTAGGCCGGTACCGCGACCCTACGGTTCCGCACCCGATTCGACAGCCCGGGAGCGGGGCTATACAGGGTTGGTGAGAGTCGCCGCCGTCCCTCCGGGCGGCGGGCAGAATCGAGAAGGAGGCGCTCCGCATGGAGGCGACGAGGCAGGTCTGGTGGAGGCGGATCCTCTGGGACCGCGCCTTCTCCTGGGTCTGGCTGCTGGTCCGCGTCTACGTGGGCTGGGAGTGGCTGAACGCCGGCTGGGCCAAGATCTCCGGCGAGGAGGCCGGCTTCTGGGGGGCGGGCGCGGGCAAGGCCATGGCCGGCTACTGGACCAAGGCGGCCGGCCTGCTGGTGGGTCCCGACGGCAAGCCGGTGCAGGGATCGGCCTTCTGGTGGTATCGCGACTTCCTCAAGTTCCTGCTGGCCACCCACTCCCAGGTCTGGTTCTCCTACTTCATCTCGGCGGCGGAACTGCTGGTCGGGCTCGCGCTGATCCTGGGCTTCCTGACGCCCATCGCGGCCGCGGGCGCGGCGCTGATGAACCTCAACTACCTGCTGGCCGGCTCGGCCAGCGTCAACGGATGGCTCTACACGCTGGCCATCCTCATCCTCGTGGCCGGGACCAACGCCGGCTCGCTGGGCGTCGACCGCTGGCTCTGGCCGGCGCTCTTCGGCCGTCGCCGCGCGGAGGCCGGCGCGGCGGCCGCGGGAGGCCGCTGACCGCCTCAAGCCGCGAACTGGGACCTCGACCCGGAAGCCCGGCGCCCGGCGGCGCCGGGCTTTCTCCGTCCCTGCCGCCACGGCAGCTCTCTCCCGTCGCGCGGGAAGCGGGCGGCGGTCCGCTTCCGGCCGGCCGCGGGAGGAGCGGCGTGCCAAGGGCGCGAAGAGGGGGCAGCGGCGCTTGCAACCGATTGCAGGGAGGTGGGGCCGATGCCGCGGGACGCGCGGGTGGAGGCGGCCGTCGCCCACTGGGGGCCGCGCTTCGTCGCCAACGGGGTGGAGCCGGACGACTTCCGGCGGATCACCGCCTCGCTGGAGCGCTGGGACGACTGGTGCCGGGCATGGAGCCGGGCGGCGGAGGAGGTGGAGCGCCTTGCCGGGGCGGCGGAGGGTGCGGGGCGGTGGCGGGCCGCCGGCCAGCTCTGGTTCCGCGCTTCGCTCTACCACCACTTCGGCAAGTTCCTCTTCGTCCACCGGCGCGAGGAGCAGCGCGCGGCCCACGAGCGGGCGGTGGCCGACTTCCTCCGCGCCGCGCCCTGGCTCGACCCGCCCGTCGAGCGGGTGGAGATCCCCTACGAGGGCCGGCGGCTGGCCGCCCTCCTGCACCGGCCGGCGGGCCTTCCCCGGCCGCCCGTGGTCCTCCTCTTCCCGGGCCTGGACTCCGTCAAGGAGGAGCTGACCGCCTACGCCCGCGAGCTGGTCGCCCGCGGCATGGCCGCGCTGGCCGTCGACGGGCCCGGGCAGGGCGAGACGGAGTGGGAGCATCCCATCGAGCCGCGCTACGAGCGGGTGGCCGCCGCCCTCCTGGAGTGGGTGCGCGAGCGTCCGGATCTCGACGGCGGCCGGGTGGGGGTGTTGGGCGTCAGCCTGGGCGGCTTCTTCGCGGCGCGGGCGGCCGCCTTCACGCCCGGACTGCGGGCGGCGGTGGTGCTGGGCGGCGGCTACGACGTCGCCTCGCACTGGGAGGGGCTGAGCGAGCGGACGCGCCTGGCGTACACCGTCCGCCAGGGCGCTTCCACGCTCGAGGAAGGGCGCGAGCTCGCTCGCCGGATCACGCTGCGGGACGCGGCGGCGGAGATCGGTATACCCCTCCTGGTGATCCACGGCAAGCGCGACCGCATCATCCCCTGGGAAGAGGCGGTCCGCCTCCACGAGGAAGCGCGCGGCCCCAAGGAGCTTTGGCTCTTCGAGGAAGGGAACCACGTCTGCAACAACATCCCCTACCGCCACCGCCCGCAGATGGCCGACTGGCTGGCGGAGCGGCTGGGTGCGCGCGGTTGACGGGCTCAGAGGCGGAAGAAGCGCCGGGCGTTCTCGCCCAGCACCGCCTCTGCCTCCCCGCTGAAGAGGCGGCGGATCTGGGCGACCGGATCGGGCGGCTCCATGTCGAAGGGGTAGTCGGTGCCCAGGAGGAGCCGCTCCGTCCCCACCCGGGCCGCCAGCGCCGCCAGGAGGCCGTCGTCGTAGAGCAGGGTGTCGTAGGCGAAGCGGCCGAGAAAGGCGGAGGGCGGCTCGGCCACGGTCTGCGCCTCGGCGCGCACGCGCCAGCCGTGGTCCAGGCGTCCGCTGGCCAGCGGGAAGTAGCCGCCGCCATGGACCAGGAGCAGGCGGAGGCGCGGGTGGCGCTCCAGCACCCCGCCCAGCACCAGGGCGGAGGCGGCCAGCGTCGTTTCGAAGGGGTCTGCAACTGCTGGAGAGTTTCTCCTTACGTCTCCAATTTTGTAGTATTCTGTCCCCATGAAGCTCTCCGAATGGGCGAGGCTCAACGGCGTTTCCTACAAGACGGCCTGGCTCTGGTTCAAGAAGGGCATCCTGCCGGTTCCGGCCCGGCAGCTTCCGACCGGCACCATTCTGGTCGACGCGTCGGAACGAGCGGAGAGGGGTGCGGTGCTTTACGCCCGCGTCTCGTCCGCCGACCAGAAGGCCGACCTGGACCGGCAGGTGGCGCGGCTCGCGGCCTTCTCGGCGGAAAAGGGGATCAAGGTCGCCAGGGTAGTTGCCGAGGTGGGAAGCGGGCTGAACGGCCACCGGAAGGGCCTGATCTCGGCGCTGCGCTCGCCCGAGTACGGGGCCATCATCGTCGAGCACCGGGACAGGCTGGCGCGGTTCGGATCGGAATACATCGAGGCCGCGCTGGCCGCGTCGGGGCGGCGGCTGATCGTGATGGAGCCGGACGAGAGGAAAGACGACCTAATGCAGGACATGATCGACGTGCTGACGAGCCTCTGCGCGAGGCTCTATGGCCGCCGCTCGGCCCGGCGGCGGGCGGAGCGGGCGGTCCAGTGCGCCCAGGAGGAGATGCCGCCCGCATGAGGATGTACCAGGCCTTCCGCTTCGCGCTGGATCCTTCTCCTCGCGCGGCCAGGATGCTGGCGTCGCACGCCGGCGCGCGCCGCTTTGTCTTCAACTGGGGCCTTGCGCTTGTGAAGGAGCGCCTCGATGCCCGCCGCCGGGGCGAGGCGGTGGAGGTGCCCTGGACGCTTCCGGCCCTCCGCCGGGAGTGGAACCGGCAGAAGGAGGCTGTGGCCCCCTGGTGGCGGGAGAACTCGAAGGAGGCGTACTCCTCGGGACTCGAAGGCTTGGCGAGGGCGCTCCGGGCGTGGTCGGAGAGCCGGAGAGGACGGCGCAAAGGTCGCAGGGTGGGCTTCCCCCGCTTCCGAAAGAAGGGCCGTGGCCGGGAGTCGGTCGGCTTCACGACCGGCGCGATCCGGGTGGACGACAAAAGCCACGTCGTCCTGCCCAGGATCGGCCGGGTGCGGACGCACGAGCCGACGACGGCGCTCCTGGCGAGGATCGAGGCGGGGGAGGCCCGCATCCTGCGCGCCACCGTCTCCCGAGAGGGCGGGCGGTGGTTCGTGAGCTTCACCTGCGAGGTGGAGCGAGTTCCGGGCCGGCCCAAGTGGCCGGACGCCATCGTCGGGGTGGACACGGGGATCCGGCACCTGGCCGTTCTTTCGACGGGCGATAGCGTGCCGAACCCGCGGCCGCTGGAGAAGGCGCTCAGGAAGCTCGCCCGACTGAACCGGGAGCTGGCGCGGCGGAGACCGGGGAGCCGGAACCGGGAGGAGACGGGACGGCAGCTCACCCGGGCGCACGCGCTGGTGGCCCACATCCGCCGGGATGCCATGCACAAGCTGACGCACCATCTGGCTACCAGCTACGGGACGGTGGTCGTGGAGAAGCTCGGCGTCTCCGGCATGGCGCGGAACCGGCGCTTGGCACGGGCGCTCCACGACGCGGCGCTGGGCGAGCTGCGCCGACAGCTGGAGTACAAGTGCGCCTGGTATGGCTCGGAGCTGGTTGAGGCGGACCCGTTCTACCCCTCGTCCAAGCGCTGTTCGCGGTGCGGGTCGGTCAAAGAACACCTCCGTCTGAGCGAGCGTGTCTACCGCTGTGAGGCATGCGGCCTTGTGCTGGACCGGGACGAGAACGCGGCGCGGAACCTCGCGGCCCTGGTGGCCGCCGTCGCCGGGAGTGGACCGGAGACGATAAACGCCCGCGGAGGGGACGTAAGACCCGGGATTTCCGGGCTGACCCCGATGAAGCGGGAAGCCGGCGGCGCGTGAGCGCGCAAGACCGGCGCCCCCGCCTGGTGACAGGCGGGTGCTCGGAACAGATTTCTATGGTCCGAGCAACGGTTGCCTAGCAGGTTGTTCAGGTAGTAGCGCCCCAGCCGCGGCGCCTGGCCCAGCGCCGGGTGGATCATCACCGCCAGCCCGAGCGCCTCCGCGGCGGCCCAGAAGGGTTCGAGCTCGCCCGCGTCCAGCTCGCGGCCGTCCACCTGCGTGCCCACCATCACGCCCGCCGCGCCCATGGCCGCCGCCCGCTCCGCCTCCCGCGCCGCCGCCTCCGCCCAGGGCAGCGGCACCGTGGCCAGCCAGCGGAACCGCTCCGGCCGGGAGGCGGCCGCCCGCGCCAGCTCCTCGTTGGCGGCGGCGTGGTAGCGGATCGCTGCCGGGCGGGGCAGGTCGTAGCCGTAGGCCTCGGCCCAGAAGGAGAGGAGCTGGAGGTCGACGCCCAGCGCATCCATGTGCGCCAGCCGCCCCTCCAGGTCGGTCATGGCCTCGGGGAAGGGGCGCGTGGCCGAACGCGGGAAGCGCAGGCGGGGCGAACCGCCCTCCGAGAGAAGCTCCGCCTCCGGTCCCGCCTCGCCCGCGGCGACGCGCTCCAAAAGCCGGGGAGGCACGTGATGGGCATGGACGTCGATGACCAGAGCGGCTCCCTCCCCGACTCCGCTTCGCCGTTCTGCAATCGATCTCCTCCGACCTCCCGCGGGGCAGGGGAGCGCGCGCCTCCCGTGGTATTGGCTGGCCACGAGGCTTTCGGGCCCGGTGAGAGCGCGGAGAGGGGGCGAGCGCATGGAGGGCGAGCGGGGGACGGTGCGTGCGGCGGGCGGGCGGTGGCAGGCCGGGCGGAGGGAGGACCGGCGCCTCCTGACGGGGCGGGGCCGCTTCGTGGGCGACCTGGAGGTGCCCGGCACGCTGGAGCTGGCGCTGCTGCGCAGCCCCTACGCGCACGCGCGGGTGCGCCGCCTGGAGACGGGGGGCGCGGCCGCGCTGCCCGGGGTGGCGGCGGTGCTGGACGGAGGCGAGCTGGAGCGGCGGGCGCCTCGGCTCCAGGCGGCCACGGTGCAGCCGGCGCTGGCCGCGGGGGAGGTGGCCTACGCCGGCCAGCCGCTGGTGGCGGTGGTCGCCGCCGACCGCTACCGGGCCGAGGACGCGCTGGAGGCCGTCGAGGTCGCCTACGAGCCGCTGCCGGTGGTGGCCGAGGCGCGCCGGGCGCTGGAGGAGGACGCTCCGCGGAGCCTCCTGGCGCGTCCCTCCAACCTCTGTTCCGAGCGGACGGTGGCGTACGGCGACGTGGAGGCTGCGCTGGCCGAGGCGGAGGTGGTGGTGGAGGAGGAGCTGGCCATCGGTCGGGCCACGGCCCAGCCGCTGGAAGGAAGGGCGATCCTGGCGGTGCCGGAGGCGACCGGCGGGCTGACCGTCTGGGCGGCGCACCAGGCGCCCCACCAGCTGCGCGCCGTACTGGCGGCGGCGCTGGGGCTGGAGGAGCGGCTGGTCCGCGTCGTCACGCCCGATGTGGGCGGCGGCTTCGGGGTGAAGAACGGCGTCTACCCCGAGGACCTGCTGGCGGCCTGGCTGGCGCTGGAGACGGGGAGGCCGGTCCGCTTCCTGGAGGACCGGCGGGAGCACTTCCTCTCGATCAACCACGAGCGCGAGCAGCTGCACCGCGTCCGGCTGGCGGCGCGACGCGACGGGCGGCTCCTGGCGCTGGACGACGAGCTGCTCAGTGACGTGGGCGCCTTCCCGCCGCGCATCCCCATCGGCCTGGTCACCGCCACCGCCATGCCCGGGCCCTACCATCTCCCGGCCTTCCGCTGCCGCGTGCGCGAGGTCTTCACCAACAAGGTGCCCATCGGGCCCTACCGTGGCGCGGGAAGGCCGCAAGGCAACTTCGTCATGGAGCGGATGATGGACCGGCTGGCGCGACGGCTGGGGATGGACCCGGTGGAGCTGCGCCGGCGGAACCTGATCCGCCCCGAGGAGATGCCCTACGCCACCGGCATTCCCTACCGGGGCGGTGCCGGGCGGGTGGTCTACGACTCGGGCGACTATCCGGAGGCGCTCCGCCGGGCGGTGGAACGGGCGGAAGTGGAGGCGTGGCGGGCCGAGCAGGAGAGGGCGAGGCGGGAGGGGCGCTGGCTGGGCGTGGGCGTGGCGGTCTATGTGGAGGACACGGGCGGCGGCCCCTTCGAAACGGCCACCGCCCGCCTGGATCCCAGCGGCCGCATCGTCGTCGCCAGCGGCTCGCCCGCCCAGGGCCAGGGCCACGAGACCACCTTCGCCCGGGTGGCGGCCGAGGCCCTGGGCGTGGAGGAGGAGCGGGTGACGGTGGTGGCCAGCGACACCGCGCAGGTGCCGGCCGGCATCGGCACCTTCGGCAGCCGCGGCGTGGCCATGGGGGGGAGCGCGGTCCATGAGGCGGCGGCGGAGCTGCGCCGGCGCATCCTGCAGGCGGCCAGCCGGCTGCTGGAGGCGGGCGAGCACGACCTGCGCCTTGAGGAGGGCCAGGTGCGCGTCCAGGGCGTGCCCGGCCTCCGCCTCTCCCTGGCCGAGCTGGTCCGGCGGCTGCGGGCGGGCGAGGTTCAAGAGGAAGGGCGCGCGCTGGTCGACCTGGAGGCGACGGCCGCCTTCGCCCCCGGCGCGCCCACCTTCGCCGACGGCGCCCACGTGGCGGTGGTGGAGGTGGATGCGGAGACCGGGGCGGTGCGGGTGCTTCGCTACGTGGTCGTCCACGACTGCGGGCACATGATCGACCCGCCGCTGGTGGAGGGGCAGGTGCGCGGCGGCGTCATGTACGGCCTGAGCGGCGCGCTCCTGGAGGAGCTGGTCTACGACGGGCAGGGGCAGCTCCTCACCAGCACGCTGGCCGACTACCCGCTTCCTTCCGCGGTCGAGATGCCCCGGGTCGAGATCGACCACCTGGAGTCGCCCAGCCCGCTCAACCCCCTGGGGGCCAAGGGCGCGGGAGAGGGCGGCACCATCCCGGCGCTGGCGGCGCTGGCCAACGCCGTGGAGGATGCGCTGGCGCCGCTGGGCGTGGTGGTGCGCCGCCTGCCCATGACGCCCGCGAGGGTGCGCGCCTGGATCGAGGAGGCCGCCGCCGGGCGGGGGCGGGAGAGGGCCTAGACCGGACGGGCCGGCCGCGCGGGCGGCCGGCCCGCCGCTGCCGTCGCGGCGAAAGTTGTCGGAGATTCAGTGTGGCCGGAAGAAGGAACGAGCCCCTCGCCGGCGAAGTAGGCCCCCGACGGTCGCAATCGTTTGCACACATGCGGGGCAGGTCCGCCGCGTGCGGAAGGGCTTGCTAGCGCGGGGATGCGGCGGCGGCGACCGGCCGAGGTCGGGGGTGAGGAACGTTGGCGAGGCTGGTCGACCTGACCCAGAGCTGGGGCGTGCTGACGCCGACTTGGCCCTACTTTCCCAGCACGAAAGTAACCAATTTCCATAGCCACCACCGGGACGGCCTGCAGAGCCAGATCATCGAGACCAACATGCACTCGGGCACGCACGTCGACGCTCCGCAGCACTTCAACCCGCGCGGCTGGTGGGTGCACGAGATCCCGCTGGAGCGGCTCTACCGGCCAACCGTGGTCGTCGACCTGAGCCCCCTCGTCGACGACTACAGCATCGTCGACCGGGAGATGTTCCTGGCCGCCGCCGCCAAGGCGCCCGCCATCCGGAAGGGCGACGCGGTCATCCTCTACTACAACTGGCACCGCTTCAACTGGGAGGGCGAGGAGCCCGACGAGACGCGCTACTTCTGCAAATGCCCGGGTCCCTCGGTGGACCTGGTCAGCTACCTGCTGGAGGAGGTGGAGGCGCCCTGGATCGGCGCCGACGCACCCTCGGTGGAACACCCGCTCTGGACGGCCATCCGGAACTACCGGCCCGACCTGGTCGAGGAGATGGAGCAGAAGTTCGGGAAGCCCATCGAGGAGCTGCTGCCCAGGCGCCACTTCCTGCAGAGCCACCGGCGCACGGCGGCGCGGAACGTGCTGCTGATCGAGAACATCGGGCGCGGCGTGGACGAGATCGTCAACCGGAGGGTGATGGTGGGCGCTTTCCCCTGGAAGTTCTACCGGGGCGAGTCCTCCATCTGCCGGCTGGTCGCCTTCCTGGACGAGTGAGCGGGCGGGTAGGACGCGAGGGGCGGGGGAGGGCGACCGGATGAGCCTGGCGCTGCGGGAAGAGAGGGCCGGGGTGCCGGAGAGGATGCGGGCGCTGATCCTGGACGGGCCCGAGCGCTTCCACCTGGGCGAGGTGCCGGTGCCGCGACCGGGACCGTACGAGGTGCTCTGCCGCGTCCACGCCGTGGCCATCTGCGGGACCGACGTCCACATCATCGAGGGGCGCCACCCGGGGCAGTGGCCGAGGGAGTACCCCTTCATCGCCGGCCACGAGTGGTCGGGCGAGGTGGTGGAGGCGGGGCAGATGGCGGCCGCTTTCGGCTGGCGGCCGGGCCAGCGCGTGGCGGGCACCTCGCACGCCGGCTGCGGCTTCTGCCGCATGTGCCGCGAGGGCCGCTACAACCTCTGCGAGAACTACGGGCGGCCCGAGTTGGGCCATCGCCAGTACGGCCACTACAGCCAGGGCGCCTATGCCGAGTACGTGGTCCACTCCATCAAGAGCGTCTTTCCGCTTCCGGAAGCGCTCAGCCTGGACGAGGGCGCCCTGGCGGACGCCTCCAGCATCGCTCTCTGGTCGGCCGAGCGCGGCGGCGTGGGGCCGGGTGACCGCGTGGCGGTGGTGGGGGCCGGGCCCATGGGCATCCTGGTCGCCCAGAGCGCCCGCGTCATGGGTGCCGCCCAGGTGCTGGT